>NZ_JBEPEH010000043.1:0-114424 GCF_040300725.1 Dactylosporangium sp. NPDC000244 | reverse complement strand
GTCGCGAACCTGCCGATCCGCCTCTGGCCGGGCATGAAGATCGGGCAGCTGTGCATCTTCCGGCTGTCCTCGCCGTCCGAGCACCCCTACGGCTCGGCGGTGTACGGCTCGCGGTACCAGGGCCAGCGCGGCCCCACCCCGAGCCGCTCCTGGCAGAACTGGCGCACCTGGCCGACGCAGTAAATAAAAAAGGGTGGGCCCGAAGGCCCACCCTCTTTAAGCCACTCGGCCGTATCCGGATATCGGCTCGGAGTCGATCTTCTTCATCTGCACCGGTTGGCTGGGGTTGGGTGCGTGGACCATCCAGCCGTTGCCGACGTAGAGCCCGACGTGGTGCTTGTCGGGGTAGAAGAAGACGAGGTCACCGGCCTTGAGGTCGGCCCGCGAGACGCGCTTGGTGTCCTGGTACTGCCACATCGTGTAGTGCCGCAGGTACGTGACGCCGACCTGCTTCCAGGACCACATCGTCAGGCCCGAGCAGTCGAACGTGTTCGGTCCCTCGGTCGCCCACACGTACTTCTTGCCGATCTGCTGGCATCCGAACTGGGCGGCCCGGCTGCCGGGGCTCCCGTCGTACTGCTGCGGGCACGCGACCGGCTTGAGCGACCCGGTGCCGTTGCCGCTGCCGTAGGCCTGGAGGCGCATGTCCTGCAGGTTCTTGATGTCGGCGTTGATCTGGGTCTCCTGCTGATTGAGCGCGGCCTCCTGCTCGGCCTGCTTCGCGATCAGCTCGTCGAGGGGACCCTTCTGGGCGTCGTACTGCTGCTTGGCGACGAGAACGTCCTTGATCCGGTCCTGCTCGTCCTTGGCCACCATGTTGAGCATCGTCATCTGGTCGATGAACGTGTCCGGCGACCCCGTGGTGAGCATCGCGTCGAGCTTCGAGACGCGCCCGTTCTTGTACTGCATCACGGCGAACGCGCTCACCTTGTCAAAGGCGGCGTCGACCTGTGCCTTCAGCGGGGCGATCTGGTCCTCGAGCTGCTTCTGCTTGGTCTTGTTGGCGGCGAGCTCGAGCTTGAGCTGGTTGTGCTGCTCGATGACGGGCTCGATCGTGTTCCACTTCGCGTCGATCTGCTTCTCGATCTCGCCGGGCGTGGGGTCCGCGTGCGCGAGGCCGGTGACGCCGAGGGCGAGGGACAGACCGCCGAGGGTGGCGACGAGGAGCCGTGCCAGTCGGTTGGGCCGCCGCGTCCACCTCAGATGGGTCTCCACCGAGGAGATACTCCTTCTTCCATGGCCGCCTACCGGGTTAGCTGACGGGTTCGGGCGGGAAGGTCGCCCTACCGCAATCTCGCGGATTCACCCCGGTGGAACACGTGGGTCCCCGGCTCGAAAATCGACTCGGCGGTGCCGCCTGGCGCGCCCGTGGTGGGCGCGGACATCCAGTCGACGCGAATTCACGTTAAGCGCGCCGGGTTCCCATCGACAAGTGAGTGCGCGATTGTTGTCCGATTTGTCCAGAAGGTCAGGCAATTCGAGTGACGAACACATCATCGATTGCCCCCACGAACTGATCGTTGTTCGCGCTGGTCCCCTTGCCACCAATACAGAGCGGATCGTCGTTCACTATCGACAGTGACGACGGAATGGTGGCCCGCCCCGCTTCGGCCCCGTCGACAGACACCGTGAGCAGGGAGTTACTGCGCGAACACGCGATCCGGTGCCACCGCCCGTCGGCAACGGACCGTGCCGCGAGCGCCACGAAAATACTCGACGAACGAGTGCCGACAATCACACAACTGGGCCGCCCGGCCTCGCCGTCGACCTGCAGCTTGAACTGACTGTCACCGACCGAGAACCCCTTTTGGACAACATTGGCGCCCTTAGAAGTCTCATCCGGCTGAACCAGCACACTGGCACCATACGTAATGGGTCCGCGACCGGGATTGAGAAACCCGGCCGGACCACTCTGCAGGATCACCCGTGCACAACTCTCCGCACCGTAATGCTCACACCGAGGCGGAAAACGCACCGCAAGTCCGCCGTCGTGGGCCACGGTGGCGAGCTGCCCGCCCTCGGCCCGCCGCGACCGCAGCGCCAGCCGCCCGGAGGCGTCCGCGACCGGTTCGGCCAGGCCGTTGTCGAACGTGTACCGCACCGTGACGTCCCCGTGCGCCGACGCGCTGGCCGGCACGCTGGACGGCGCCGCCGCGCCCGGCGCGCTGCCCATGCCCGGCGCCTTCGCGGACGGCCCGACCAGCGGCTCGGCCGCACTCCGCCCCGCCGGCGCCGACGCCCACCGCACCGCAAGGCCGGCAACCACGACAAGACACGCAAGCAGGGCACACAGCAACAACCGACGGCGGCGGCGCATAACCGGACATGATGCCCCGAATCGCCACGCCGGCGCGGCCGTTTCGAGCGCCGTTCCCTCCGATGCGTTACAAGATTCATTGCTCCGGTCCGTCGGGGGCACGACCGTTGCTCCCGTCAGACACCGTTCGGCCCTGGCGGGCCTCTCTGCCACGTCCGCGTAGCGTCTTCGCCCATGCCCGACGACGAATGGCGCGAGGAGACCCGAGCTTCCTACAACACCGTCGCCAAGAGCTACGCCGAGTTCGTGACCGGCGCCTTGACCAGCGACCCGTACCTGGCCGCCACCCTGAACCTGTTCGCGGACCTGCTGCCGCCGGGCGCCCGGGTGGCCGACGTCGGCTGCGGCCCCGGCCACGTGACCGCCCACCTGGCGGAGTTGGGCGCGGACGCCTTCGGCATCGACCTGTCCCCGGCCATGATCGACCTGGCCCGCGAGACCTACCCCCAGCTCACATTCGAGGTAGGCGACATGACGAAGCTGACCCTGCCCCCGGTCGCCGGCATCCTGTCCTTCTGGTCGCTGATCCACATCCCCGACGAGTCGATCCCGCCAACCCTGGCCGGCTTCCACCGAGCCCTGAACCCGGGCGGCGTCCTGCTGCTCGGCTTCCACGCGGGCGACGGCACCCGCCTGAAGACCGAGGGCTACGGCGGCCACCCGATGCGAGTTCACGTCCACCGCCGCCAACCGGCCCGGATGACCGAGTGGCTGACGGAGGCCGGCTTCGCGGTGGAGACAACGCTGCTGCTGGACCAGCACACCAAGTCCCCGGGCGCGGCCATCTTCGCCCGCAAACCCTGAACGAGCGTGTCAACAAGAACCGCCCTAGGCCCGGCGCGGGAAGCCCATGGTGACGCGCTCCGGGCCACCCAGTCCGGCCGAGAGAGCGTCGGCGAGCGGCCAGGCCCCCGTGTTCCGCTGGGTCGCCACCTGCGCCAGGTCGTCCATGACGGTGATCCAGCGCCGGCCGTTCATCGCGACCGCCACCTGGTCCGCCGACCGCGAGCCGCTCGTGTCGCGCACCGCGGACTCGATCGGCCCGTGCGGCGGCTCGTACCCGTTGACGCGCTCCACGGCCGGCCCGAGCACCGCCAGGATCTCGCGCCACGTTTCGGCGGGCAGGGTGACCTGGTAGGTGTGGTACTCGTCGAGCCGCAGGTCCGCCCGCGCGACGGTGAACTCGCACCACCGCGACCAGCCAGCGGCCGCGACCTGCGGAGGCGTGGCGCGAACCCGCCAGCGGTACGACACACCGTGCTCGAGCGGCGCGACCCGCTCGAGTGGCAGCGCCGTGGTGTGCTCCGGCCAGTTGCCGTCGCCGCCGAGCTGCTCGCCCTCCTGCGGGATGGGGCCGTCGAGGCCCTGGAGCTGGAACGCGGTGTCGACATGCGGCACGCCGGGCGCGGCCGGAAGCGTCGCGGACAGCACCGGATAGACGGTCGGCACGACGGGCCGGTTCGCTCCGGTCGTACCGCCGCGGTCGTCGGACTGCAGTCCGACGGCGAGC
Source organism: Dactylosporangium sp. NPDC000244 (assembly GCF_040300725.1). Lineage (NCBI taxonomy): Bacteria > Bacillati > Actinomycetota > Actinomycetes > Micromonosporales > Micromonosporaceae > Dactylosporangium > Dactylosporangium sp. NPDC000244. Next base: position 110,597 of record NZ_JBEPEH010000043.1, on the reverse strand, counting down.
ACCACGCCGGCGTACACGGGGTCCTTCGGGTCCGCCGCCGGCGCGGCCGCCGCGCGATCGCGCTCCTCCTGCGGGTAGTCGCAGGTCTCCTTACCAGTGAGGACGTTGGCGATCCGGGCCTGACACTCGGCGAGCGTGATCCCGGCGGGCCGCCACGCCGCCTCGGCCGGGGACCCGTCGGTGGGCCGGACCGCGATGGCGGTACCGAGCGCCAGGACCAGGACGCCCGCCGCGCCGATGGCCATCCGGGTCAGCGTTCGTGACGCCTCGGACTCGATCGGCGCGGACGGGAGCACAGGGGTCGCGGCCGGCTGGGCGGGCACGTGTGCCCAGCCGGCGTAGTCGGGCGGCAGGTCCGGAACCGTCACGGCCCCGTCCATCGGCGCCGGCGCCACGAACCTGAGTACCGCGGCGTCAGAACATCAACCAGAACTGCTCCCAATCGCCCATCGCTGTGCGGTTGGCGATCAGCGGCTGGTTGCCGCCCGCCTCCGCGGTGACGTACTTGCCGTTGGCGCCCGCGAGCAGCGACTCCGAGGCCACGTTGTACCAAAACGGCAGGCGGTCGAGTTTGAAGCGCTCCCAGTCGCCGACGACGGTGCGGTTGGCGATCAGCGGCTGGTTGCCGCCCGCCTCCGCCGCGACGAAGCGGAAGTTGGCGTGCGAGAACAGCGCCAGCCAGCCATCGCCGGCGTCGATGACGTCGAAGGTCTCCCAGGAGCCGATCGCGTTGCGGTTGGCGATGAGCGGCTGAGGGCCGTGCGGGTCCGTCGTGACGTAGCGGTTGTTGACCGCGGCGCGCAGGACGGTGTTCGCGCTGTTCTGGTAGTTCGCCAGCTGGTAGAAGCGTTCCCAGGGGCCGAGCGCGGCGCGGTCGGCGGTGAGCGGGGCGGCGCCGTCGTTGCTGCTGAGGTACTTGCCGGTTCGCCGGGACCGCAGCGCGAAGGCGCCGTGGTCGATGGTCACCAGCTCGAACGCGTCGGCGACGGTGCCGTTGGCCGTCAGCCGTCCGGTGCCCGGGTCGACCGTCACGAACTTGCCGTTGGCGAGCGAGCGCAGGCCCACGTCGCCGCCGACGTCGACCAGGTCGAACCGCTCCCAGGTGCCGCCCACGCCGGGGCGGTTGGCGACGAGCGGCTGGTTGCCGCCGTTTTCCGCCGTGACGTACCGCATGTTGCTCGCCAGCAGCGAGATCGGCTTGATCTTCGGGAAGGCCGAGACCTGCCGGCTGGTGGTGCTGGTCGCCCCGTAGTTGTCGGTGATGGTGAGCGTCACGGTGTAGGTGCCGCCACGCTGGTACGAGTGGCCGCTGTTCGGCCCGTAGACGGTCTCGACGATGCCGTCGCCGAAGTCCCAGGTGTACTTGCCGAAGCCCCCGGTGCCGGGCAGCGAGGCCGACGTGTCGCTGTTGAAGCCGCCGAGTTCGACGACCGGCTTGACGGTGAAGCTCGCGACGGGCGCGACCGGCTCCACGGTGCCGACCGCGAGGCCGATCCCGAAGCCGCCTCCCCAGCCGACGAACGAGGACGCCACGGTGTCGGTGGCCGTGTCGATCTTTGCCACCGTCCCGTCGGTACCGGAGACATAGGCGCGCTTGCCGTCCGGCGTGACGACGACCGCGACCGGAGCGAAGCCGAGCGGAATGGTCGCGGCGACCGCGTTGGTGGTCGTGTCGATCACCGAGACGGTGCGGTCGGTCGCGTTGGTGACGTAGGCCCGCGCGCCGTCCGGGGTGGTGGCCACGTACAGCGGACCGCGACCCGCGGCGACGGTGGCGACCGCGTTCGTCGCGGTGTTGATGACCGAAACCGTGTTGCCGCCACGGTTGGCGACGTAGGCGTACCTGCCGTCCGGCGTGATGGCCACGCCGGCCGGGTTCTGGCCGGCGGTGACGACCCTGGTGAGCGTGTTGGTCGCGGCGTCCAGCACGTCCACTCCGTCGGCCGTCGTGACGTACAGGCGCCGGCCGTCCGGGGTCACGGCTACGTCCTCCGGGCCGCGGCCGACAAGGGCGGTGGCCACCACGGTGAGGGTCGTGAGGTCGATGACGGAGAGCGTGTTGGCGCCGTGGTTGGTGACGTAGGCGTGCCGGCGGTCCGCGGCGATCGCGACGCCGCGCGGGGCCGTGCCGACGGGGATCCGGCGCTGGATGGTGCCCCGGTTCGGGCTGAGGACGACTACCTCGTTGTGGTCGGAGTCGACGATGAGGGCGAGCCCGGCGTCGGGTGCGACGGCGACCTCGCCGGACGCGCTACCGGCCTCGGCCTCGTTGACGCGCTTACCGAGAGCCGGGTCGACGACGAATGTGGTGGGGCCGTTGGAGGCCGCGATGTAGAGGAGTTCGAGGGGGGTGGCCGCGACGGCGGGGTGAACGCCGGACAGCAGAACGAGGCCGGCGGCCACGAACGTTGTCGTCAGGCCGGCCACGATTCGAGTGCGCACGGCGCGCATTATGCGCGACAGATCGATCTTGCGCAGCCCCGCGAACTCCCCGGGACCGAAAGTTTCATCGCCGGGAGGCTGCCACTCGGTGCAACCCAGGAAAGCGCTTGCCCGACCGGCGGCCGAGGGCCAAAGATTGACAGCTCTAGATTCGATGCCCTGGGAGGACAGATGCGTACAGGGAGAATCATGCTCGTCGCCGCCGGTGTCGTGGCGGCGAGCGGGACGCCGGCGTTCGCGGCCACGACCGTCACCGTGGCCGCCGACGGCTCCGGCAACTACCGCACGGTCCAGGCCGCGATCGACGCCGCCCCCGCCAACAGCAGCAGCACCTACACGGTGAACATCAAGCCCGGCACGTACCGCGGCACGGTGAGCATCCCGTCCAACAAGCCGAACATCAGCCTGGTCGGCACCGGGTCCGCCGCCACCGCCGTGGTCATCGTCGAGGGGCACGCGGCCGGGCTCACCAAGGCGGACGGCAGCACCTACGGCACGGCCGGCAGCGCCACCGTCACCATCGCGGCCGCCAACACCACCGTGTCGAACCTGACCATGTCCAACGACTTCGACGAGGCCGCACACAACCTCAGCGCCGAGCAGGCGGTGGCGGTCAACACCTACGGCGACCGCGTGCAGTTCAGCAACGTGCGGATCCTCGGCAACCAGGACACGCTGCTCGTCAACACCTCAGGAACAGCAGTGCGCCGGCTGTACGTGCGCAACTCCTACGTCGAGGGCGACGTCGACTTCATCTTCGGCGCCGGCACGATGGTCTTCCAGAACGGCGAGGTCCGCTCGCTGACCCGCGGCTCGTCGTCGAACAACGGCTACATCACCGCCGCCGCGACGAACGTCAACAACAAGTACGGCTACCTGTTCTGGGGCACCCACCTGACCAGCAACGCGCCGGCCAAGACGGTCTACCTGGGCCGGCCCTGGCACCCGGGCGGCGACGTGAACGCGATCGCGCAGGTGCTGTACCGCGGCGTCATCATGGACGCCCACATCCGCGACGACCCGTGGACGGACATGTCCGGCTTCTCGTGGCGCAACGCGCGCTTCACGGAGTACAGCAGCACCGGAGCCGGCGCCGTGGTCAACAGCAACCGCCCGCAGATGAGCGCCTCGACCGCGGCCCAGTACACCCCGACCGCGTACCTCGCCGGATCCGACGGCTGGAATCCGATCCACTAGCAACGCCGAACCGCTGTCAACCCCGGGCAGGATGGTGGCGTGTCAGCAGTATGAACGACGTCAGGGCCGGTGAGGCCGGGTACGTCGCCTTCGTGGAGGCGGCCTGGCCCCGGTATCTCAGGGTCGCCCGCCTGCTCACCGGGGACCCGCACCGCGCCGAAGAGCTGCTGCAGGACTGCCTCGTCAAGCTGTACCCGCGCTGGCGGCGCGTAGCGCGAAAAGGCGACCCGCACGCGTACCTCCGCCGCATGCTCGTCAACGGAAACGTGAGCCTGTGGCGGCGCGCGCGGCGGGAGCGCCTGGTCGCCGAGCCGCCCGACGGCGCCGATCCGCGCGCCGCGCAAGGGGATCCCGATCGCGCCCTGCAGCGGGCCCTCGCCGTGTTGCCCAGGCAGCAGCGGGCCGTGGTCGTGCTGCGCTACTACGCCGACCTGTCCGAGAAGGACGTCGCCGCGGCGCTCGGGTGCGCGGTCGGGACCGTCAAGATCCACAATGCTCGAGCCATGGCCCGGCTGCGGGAACTGCTGCCGCAGGCGGAGTACCGGAGTGAAGGGGTGCGGCGATGACCATCGACACCGACGAACTGTCCGCCTCGCTGGCGCGGCTCGCCGATCGGGGACCGGTGGGGGAAGCGCCGGTCGGCGTGGTGCTGCGGCGGGCGCATCGGGCTCGCCGGAAGAACGCCGCCGCCGGGGTGCTCGCCGTGCTGGTTCTGGCCGGAGGGATCGCCTGGGCGGGCCAGGACCGGGGCCGACCGGACCTGAGCCTGGCCGCGGCCGTGAGCGCAACGACCGAGACCAGCTACAGGTTCACGATGACGGTCAAGATCGACGGCGGCCCCGAATCGACCTCGGACGGCGCCTTCGACCCGGCCGGCCCCACCGGCTACCTGCACGGAGCCGTCGGCACGCTCTACATGGACCAGCGCGTCGTCGACGGCGTCTGGTACACCGGCACCAAGCCCGAGGGCCAGGCGATGTTCTGGGTCAAGGAGACGCCCGGGTTCACCGGCTTCGCGCTGCACCAGGGCGCCGAGCTGACAAGCGACCCGGGCGCGCTGCTCAAGTCGTTCAGCACCCTCGGCACGGTCACCCACAGCGGGCGCGGCGGCTCCGTGGACACGCACTCGTTCGAGTTCCGGCAGCCGGGAGACATCGAGCCGACGACCGGAACGATCGAGGTCGGCGTGCGGTCCGGCAAGGTCGAGAAGGTCACCTGGCGGACGCGGGGGGACGACTCGCCCAACTACAAGCCCTGGTACACCGTCACCGTCGTCTTCTCCGACTACGGCACCAGGGTCAAGGTCGACCGGCCGATGTGAGCAGGGGCGCCCGCGGTGCGGGCGCCCCGTTCCGTTCACAGTCCGCTGAACTGCTCCCAGCTCGCGGGCTGGGTGCGGTTGGCGATCAGCGCGGACTTGCCGCCGCTCTCCGCCGTCACAAAGCGGTTGTTCGCGTAGGCCCGCACTGTGATGGTGCTGTTCCAGCCGTACTCCACGTAGAACTTCTCCCACGGGCCGACCGCGGTGCGGTTGGCGACCAGCGGGGCGTTGCCACCGTTCTCCGCGACGACGAAGCGCTGGTTGGCGTGGGAGAACAGGGCGATGTACCCGTCCCCGGCCTCGATCTCGTCGAAGGTCTCCCACAGGCCGGGCGCGTCGCGGTTGGCGATCAGCGGAGACTTCCCGCCGTTCTCCGCCGTCACGTACTTGTAGTTGGTCATCGAGATGAACTGCCGATCCGTCGACCTCGTCGCGTAGAACTGCTCCCATGGGCCGATGGCGGCGCGGTCCGCGGTAAGCGGGCCGGAGCCGTTGTTGCCGCTGACGTACCGGTTGTTGGACACCGACAGCAGGCTGAACTTCCCGTCCCCGCCCGTGATGACCTTGAACCGGGACGCGTCGGCGATCGCCGCGGCGTTCGCGGTCAGCTTGCCGGCCGCGTCGACGGTGAGGTACTTGCCGTTGACCGTGGCCCGGAACACCACCGCGCCGCCGCCCACGTCGACCTGCGCGAGCGCCTCCCACGGACCGGCCGTCGTCCGGTTGCCGACCAGCGGCTGCGCGCCGGCGCCCTCGGCCGAGACGTACCGCAGGTTGCTGGCCGACAGCATCGCGAACCAGCGGGTCACGGGCTGCAGCGTGATCTGCTGGCTCGTGGTCGCCTTCATCCCCAGCTCGTCGGTCACCGTCAGGGTCACGGTGTAGGTCCCGCCGTGCGCGTACTCGTGGAAGTTCGGCGCGTTGATGCCGGTGTTGCCGTCGCCCCAGTCGATGCTCTGGCCGATGTAGATGCCGAAGCCGTGCTTCGAACCCGAGGTGTCCCAGAAGACGCGGTTCGACTCCGGCTGCGTCGTGAGCACGAGGCTCGCGGTCGGCGGGGCCGGGTGGACGGTCGCGATCGCGAGGCCGACCGGGTTGAAGCCGAGGTCGTCCTCGGTCGCCTTGGCGGTGTTGGTGGCCGTGTCGATCACGACCAGGTTGTGGTCGTTGCCGGTGACGATGGCGCGGGTCCCGTCGGGCGTGATGGCAACCGATTTCGGGGCGCCGAACCCGGTGACCGTCTCGGTGACCGTGTTCGTCGCCGTCGAGATCACCCGCACGGTCCGGTCGCCGGGCACATACGCCCGGGTGCCGTCCGGCGTGATGGCGATGTCGCGGGCGCCGTCGTTCGTCGGGATGGTCGCGGTCACCGTGTTCGTCTCGGTGTCGATCGCCGACACCGAGCCGGTGCCGGCCGAGTTGGCCACGTAGACCCGGCGGCCGTCGGGCGTCACCGCGATGTGCTGCGGCTGCCCGGGAACGGAGACGGTCGCGGTGACCGTGTTCGACGCGGTGTCGACGACCTTCAGCGAGGCGCCGGATTCGTCGGCGACGTAGGCCCGGCGGCCGTCCGGGGAGACGGCCACGTCGGACGGTTGGGAGCCGACCTGGACAGTCGCGACGACCGCGTTGGTGCGCGCGTCGATCACCGACAGTTTCGTGGTGCTGGTGACATAGACGCGGGCGCCGTCCGGTGAGACCGCGATGCTCATCGGCCCCGGGCCGACCTCGACGTTGGCGGTGGTCGTGCTGGTCGCGGTGTCCACCACGGCGACGGTGCTGCCGCTGAAGCCGGCGATGTAGGCCCGCGCACCGTCGGGGCTGACGGTCACGCCGGTCGGCTTCGCGCCGACGCCGTCGAGGTAGGTGAGGAACTCGTAGGTGTTCGCGTCGAGGGCGACCAGGTAGCCGTCGTCCGGGTCTGTTGCGTAGATGACCTGCCGGGTCGCCGCCGCCGCGGCGGCCGGGCTCGCGATGGCGATGAGGGTGGTCGCACCGACCGCAAGCGCGGTGATCCCGGCTAAGAGAGGTTTGTGCACGGACGGATTATGGCCGCGCGTTCCGTTCGGCGCTGCCCCGTTTCAGGCGGGCTGGGGCTCGCTCACGACCGGCTCGCCGACCACGGCCGTGAGCACGTCGTCGAGCGTCACCACGCCGAGCGGGGTCCGGCCGTCGCTGACCAGGACGATGTGCTGGCGCTCGCGGCGCATGGCCAGCAGGAGCTCGGCCAGCGTCCGGGTCGGCGGGACGATCCCCAGCGGGCGGATCAGGTCGGCGGGGATCGGCGCGCGGCGCTGCGGGCCGACGAAGCCCAGCACGTCCTTCACGTGGACGAAGCCCAGCACGCGGCGGCTGGCCCGCTCGACCACGGGGAAGCGCGAGCGGTTGGTGCGGGTGGCCAGGACCTCCAGCGAGGCCGGGGAGACGTCCTCGGCGATCGTGGTGATCTCGGACCAGGGGCGCAGGGCGTCGCGGGCCGTGCGCCGGGACAGGGCCAGGGCGCCGGTGATGCGGGCGTGTTCCTCGGGGGCCAGCAGGCCCTCCGTGGTCGCTTGGGCGGCCAGGCCGGCCAGCTCCTCGGCCGTGAACACCGTCTTCACCGAGCCCGTGGCCTCGATGCGCCACAGCGACAGGATCGTGCGCGACGCCCACTTCATGGCGACGAGGACGGGCTTGGTGGCCATGCAGAAGGCGTACATCGGCGGGCCGAGCCACAGCACCGCGCGCTCGGGCGAGGCCAGGGTCAGGTTCTTCGGCACCATCTCGCCGACCACGGTGTGCGCGAACACCACGGCCGCGAGGGCGATCGCGAAGGCGACCGGGTGCACCAGCTTCTCGGGCAGGTGGATGGCCTCGAACGGGCCCTGCAGGCCGTGGGCCAGCGCGGGCTCGGCCAGGGCGCCGAGACCCAGGGTGCAGATCGTGACGCCGAGCTGGGCGCCGGCGATCATCAGCGGGATCTCGTTCATGGCGCGCATGGCCGTGCGGGCGCGGCGCGACGTGGCCGCCATCGGCTCGATGACGGTGCGGCGGGAGGCGATGAGCGAGAACTCGCCGGCGACGAAGAAGCCGTTGCCGAGCAGCAGCAGGACGGTGACGACCAGCTCAATCATCTTCGGCCACCTCCGGACGCACCACGCGGACCTGCTCGATGCGGCGGCGGTCGACCTCGACCACGGTGAACTCCCAGCCGTCCTCGTTCCAGGTCTCGCCGACGGCCGGGATGTGGCCCAGCCGCGCCATCAGGAAGCCCGCAAGCGTCTCGTACGGCCCCGGCGGCACGTGGAACCCGGTGAGCTCGGCCAGCTCGTCCTCGCGGAGCACCCCGTCGACGAGGACGGTGCGCTCGGCGCCGGGGGCGGTCAGGTCGGGCATGCCGTGCACGGTGGCCGGCTCCTCCTGGACGTCGTGCTCGTCGGCGATCTCCCCGACCAGCTCCTCGACGAGGTCCTCGACGGTCACGACGCCGTCGGTCCCGCCGTACTCATCCACGACGATCGCCACATCGGAGTTGCCCTTGCGCAGCGCCGCGAGGACGCCGTCGAGATCGAGGCTCTCCGGCACGAACAGCGGCTCCCGGGCGACCGCGCTGACCCGGGTGGTGGGGCGGCGCACGGGCGGCACGCCGAGCGCGTCGGTGACCGTGACGACCCCGGTGACCTGGTCGAGGGTCTGCTCGTAGATCGGGAAGCGGCTGTAGCCGGTCTGCACCGAGGTGGCCAGCAGGTCGGCGACGGTGGCGTCGGCGCGCAGCGAGACCACGTCGACCCGCGGGGTCATCGCCTCCGCGGCGCGCTTGTCGCCGAAGCGGATCGTGCGCTGCAGCAGCACCGCGGTCTCCTTCGGCAGCGCGCCGGCCTGGGCGGAGATCGCGGCGAGCAGGCCGAGCTCCTCCGGTGAGCGGGCGCTGGCCAGCTCCTCCTGGGGCTCGACGCCGAAGCGGCGCACGACCCAGTTGGCGGTGCCGTTGAGCAGGGTGATCAGCCACGAGAAGAACTTGGAGAAGCCGCGCTGCGGCCCGGCCGTCGCCAGCGCCAGCGGCATGGGCTTGGCCAGGGCGGCGTTCTTGGGGACGAGCTCGCCGAAGAGCATGGAGAGCAGGGTGGCGACGATCAGGCCGCAGACGTGCGCGGCGGTGTCGGTCACCGAGCCGAAGATCGGGTGGAGCACGGGCTCGAACAGATGGGAGATCGCGGGCTCGGCGAGGTAGCCGGTGAGCAGACCCGCGAGAGTGATCCCGAGCTGTGCGCCGGAGAGCTGGAACGACAGCTCGCGCAGGGCCAGGCGGACGGTGCGGGCCTTGCGATCGCCCGCGTTGGCCCGCTGCTCGATCTCCGCGCGGTCCACGGTGACGAGCGAGAACTCGGCGGCGACGAAGCCCGCGTTCGCGGCAGTGAGCAGCGCGAACGCCAGCAGAGGCAACAGTGTGGTCAACACGCTCGCGCGACGATCCCTTCAGGAGTGCCCCGATTGTTCCACGTGAACCCAAGCACTGCCGAGGGCGCCCACGGGTCCGTGTCAAACGAGCCACTTGAAGATCGAGATACGTAGATCACCTTCCCTCTTTCGAGGGCTTTGCCACGCGCTGAACAGCACCGATGCTGATGCCAGCGGGGGTCTGGGCAAGCATCGAGGGGGACTTTGATGAGTGCGGCGTTGATCGGCGCCTGTGTTGCGCTCGCGGCCGGCATCGCGGTGGGCAACGCGGCCGCGAAGACGAAGCGGGCACGGCTGGACTACGTGCGGACGAAGGCGCTCGTTCCCGGGGCCCGCAAGGCGGCGCTCGCCGAGGGGCTCAAGGGACTGCGCGTCGTGGCCACGGCGGCCGCGGTGCTCATCGCGCTGGGTCTGGCCATGAACGTGATCGGCCAGCGCTGATGCGGTCTTGCCACCACGGACGCCGGGATTCCTGACGGGAGCAACGGTCGTGCCCCCGACGGACCGGAGCCATGGCTTATTGCTTTTGAACCGCCTTGAGCAGCACGGACGCCACGTCGACGACCTCGATCTCCTCCGGCGCGGCCCCGGCGGCCTTCTTGCCGGTGACGCCGTCGCCGAGCATGGTCAGGCAGAACGGGCAGGCCACCGCGACGGTCTTGGCGCCGGTCGACAGCGCCTCCTCGACCCGCTCCACGTTGATCCGCTTGCCGATCCGCTCCTCCATCCACATGCGCGCGCCGCCGGCGCCGCAACAGAACGAGCGCTCGGCGAACCGGTCCATCTCGACCAGGCCCTTGTTGTCGTCCGCCGGGCCGGCGACGGCGCCGAGCACCTCGCGCGGCGGGGCGAAGACGCGGTTGTGCCGGCCGAGGTAGCACGGGTCGTGGTAGGTGACCGCGCCGTCCAGCGGCTGCACCGGCGTGAGCTTGCCGGCCGCGACGAGCTGGGCGAGCAGCTGCGTGTGGTGGATGACCTCGTAGTCGCCGCCGAGCTGGCCGTATTCGTTGGACAGCGTGTTGAAGCAGTGCGGGCAGGTCGCCACGATCTTCTTCACGCCGGCCTCGTTGAGGGTCTCGACGTTCTGCTGGGCGAGCATCTGGAAGACGAACTCGTTGCCGATGCGGCGGGCCGGGTCGCCGGTGCAGGTCTCGCCCTGGCCGAGGATGGCGAACTTGACGCCGGCCTCGTGCAGCAGGGTGGCCACGGCCCGCGTGGTCTTCTTGGCCCGGTCCTCGAAGGCGCCCGCGCAGCCGACCCAGAACAGGTACTCGTAGTCGCCCTCGTTCAGCTCGGCGACGTTGGGGACCTCGAAGCCCAGCCCCTTCGTCCAGTCGTCGCGGGTGGACTGGGCCGCGCCCCAGGGGTTGCCCTTGTTCTCGAGGTTGCGCAGCATGACGCCGGCCTCGGTCGGGAAGTTCGACTCGATGAGCACCTGGTAGCGGCGCATGTCGACGATGTGGTCCACGTGCTCGATGTCCACCGGGCACTGCTCGACGCACGCGCCGCACGTGGTGCACGACCACAGCACGTCCGGGTCGATGATGCCGTTCTCCTCGGCGGTGCCGATCAGCGGGCGCGCCTGCTCCGCCAGCGCGAGCGCGTTGACCTGGGAGTGGTCGTCGCCGGCGAGCAGGTAGGGCGCCTTGGCGTACGCGTGGTCGCGCAGGTTGAGGATCAGCAGCTTCGGCGAGAGCGGCTTGCCGGTGTTCCAGGCCGGGCACTGCGACTGGCACCGCCCGCACTCGGTGCAGGTGGTGAAGTCGAGCATGCCCTTCCAGCTGAACTGCTCGACGGTCGCGACGCCGAACTGGTCCTTCTCCGGGTCGGCCTCCTCGAAGTCCAGCGGCTTGCCCTCGCTGGTCATCGGGCGCAGCGCGCCGAGGCCGGAGCCCTTCCGGCCCGGGGCGCGCTTGAAGAAGATGTTGAAGAAGGCGAGGAAGCGGTGCCAGGCCACGCCCATGGTCACGTTGCTGGCGATGACGATGACCCAGGCCATCGAGATGATGATCTTCACCATGGCGATCAGGCTCACCGCGGCCGGCCAGGCGGGCAGGACCGATCCGAGCGCGTGGCTGACGGGCGCGGCCCAGGTCGGCCACTCGAGCTCGTCGTTGGCGGCCTTGAAGCCGCGGATGAAGAAGCCGCAGAGCAGAACGCCGAGGATCGTGTACTCGACGTAGTACGCCTGCCACATGGTCGAGCCGGTGAAGCGGGACCGCCGGTTGGGGTTGCCCGGCAGGTTGCGCAGCCGGATGCCCATCAGCACCAGAATGCCGATGAACCCGAAGACGCCGATCCACTCGGTGACCAGGCCGTAGATGTTCCAGGCGCCGATCAGCGGCAGGCCCAGGCCGGGCTTGACGACCTCGAAGTAGGCCTCGATCACCAGCAGCGAGAGCGCGATGAACGCGATCATCACGAACCAGTGCGCGGCGCCGACGACGGTCCAGCGCAGCATGCGCGTGTGGCCGAGCGTCTCGGCGAGCATGTTGCGCAGCCGCAGGCCCTTGTCGCCGCTGCGGGTCGGGTCAGGCTGACCGAGCCGGATGACGGCGAGCATGCGCCGGACGGTCCGCACGACAAGGATCGCCGCGACGATGGTGATCGCCGCGGCGACACAGGTCGTCACGATCTGCACTGCACCCATGCCGAAGCCTCCCACGATCCGGGCCGAAGATCTTCAAGAAGGACCTTAGCCCCTCGTGTTACCAATCGGTAACGTGAAGTTTGTCGCAGCGGCCCGGAAACGCGAGAAGATCAGCAGGTCAACGCCACTTTGAGAAGACCGCGAGCGACGCGACGAGGAAGCCGAAACCGATGGCCAGGTTCCAGTACTTCAGATCGGCGAGCGTCGACAGCCAGTTGACGTCGAAGAACCCTTGCGTCAGGTAGTAGGACACCAGCCAGGCGATGCCGATCACCACGAACGCGACGGCGAGCGCGGGCACCCACACCGGGCTCGGACGGCGCTTGGCGGCCACAGTCTCCTGCGGTCGCAGCTCCGCCGGAGCGGTGTAGACCTTCTTCTTACGAACTGTCGACTTCGGCACGGCGCTCTCCTGGAGGGGTCGTCTGGCCAACACTATCCACGTGACGCCGCCACCTCCGCCAGCGTCGGCCTGAATAATGTTCTGTGACTAGCGTAGTCAAGTCGGCACGCGCGTGCGGGGAGGGGTCGTGGTGGAGTACACATCAGGCGGCTCCTCGTGGACCCACGCACTGCGCCGGCTCGGTCGCGCTATGCTGCCACGCCGGCCGCAGAAGCGGGGTTTTGCCTGGTCAGTGCTGACGCCGGTGGTGCTCGTGGTGGCCGGGATGCTCTTCTCCCTCAGCGCCGCGACCGCCCACGGCACCGACCTTCGCGACGACCGGCGGCCGGAATTGACGAACCTCATCGCCGAGCGAAAAAAATCCATCGCCGACGCCCGGGACCGGGCCGCCCGGCTGCGCTCCGAGATCGACCGGCAGCAGCAGAGTCAGGCCGGCGCCGACGGACAGGTCGACGAGCAGCGCAAGCGCGGCGACGCCGAGCAGGCCGCCGCCGGGCTGACCGCCATGCACGGGCCCGGGCTGGTGGTCCGGCTCGACGACGCCCCGCGCCGCGCCGACGGCACCCGCCCGGCCGGCGCAACCCCCGATGACCTGGTCGTTCACCAGCAGGACGTACAGGCGGTGGTCAATGCGCTGTGGGCCGGCGGCGCCGAGGCGATGACGCTGATGGGCGTCCGAGTGATCGCAACGAGCGCGGTACGCTGCGTGGGTAACACGCTGCTGCTCGACGGACGGGTCTACTCCCCGCCCTTCGAGGTCGCCGCCATCGGCGATCAGGCCGCCATGCGACGCGCGCTCGAAGGCTCCGAGGGGGTCCGGTTGTTCAGCGAGGCTGCCGATTCCTTCGGGCTCGGCTACCAGGTCAGGGTGGAGGCGGACATCCGCACCCCGGCCTACGACGGCTCGACCGCCCTCCGCGCGGCGCAGGCCGGGTCCTGACGCGATGGAGCACTCGCCCCGTCACCGCGCGCTCGACCAGGACGACATCGCCACCACCGTGATCCCGCGGCTGCCGCCCAAGGACGACGCGACCGCGGTAATTCCGAAAGTCGCCCCGGACGCGACCGAAACTGTCTATATTCCAAAACTCAGCGAGACCGAAGCGGCCGCCCCCGCCGCCGAGGACGAGAAACTTCCACCGACTCCCACCCCCGAGGACGAGGACCAGCCCGCCGCACCCGCGGCATCCAAGGGCGCCGTGGTCGTTCCACTGCGCCCGGTCCGCACCGAGGAAGGGTACCGGAGCGTGTACTCCGAATATACGAGGACCACGTTCGGCTCGGTGGCACGCGCCATCAGCCGCGGCACGGGCGAGGTGCTGATCACCTTCGGCTTGATCGTGCTGCTGTTCGCCGGCTACGAGGTCTGGGGCAAATCCGCGATCGTCGACGCCCATCAGGACGAGCTGAACCGCCAGCTCGAGCAGCAGTGGGCCCAGCAACCCACCGTCGGGCCCAGCGCCGGCCCGTCGCCGCAGGTGGTGAAGCCGGCCAACGGCGCCGTCATCGCCTCCGTGCACATCCCGCGGCTCAACAAGAAGTGGGCGGTCGTGCAGGGCGTGACCCCGGCCGACATCCGCTACGCGCCCGGGCACTACCCGGACACGGCCCTCCCCGGGCAGGTCGGCAACTTCTCGATGGCCGGTCACCGCACGCCGGCCATCTGGTGGGACCTCGACCAGCTCAAGCCCGGCGATTCCGTGGTCATCAAGACCGCCGACACCTGGTACGTCTACAGCGTCACCGGCCACGAGATCGTGCTGCCCACCGCCGTGCAGGTGGTGGCGCCCGTGCCCGACAAGCCGGGCGAGGTGCCGACCAAGGCGATGCTGACCATGACCACCTGCAACCCGAAGTTCAACAACTACCAGCGGCTCGTGGTGCACGCCGAGCTCACCCGGTCCCAGCCCGTCACCGACGGCGATCCCGCCGAGCTGAAGGGCTGAGCGCGTGTACTCCTGGCTGTGGCGCCACATCCCGTTCAAGCAGTGGCAGCTCAAGGCGCTCGTCTCGGCCGTGCTCGCGCTCGGCGTGGGGGCCCTGCTGTGGTATCAGGTCTTCCCCGCGGTCGAGCCGATCCTGCCGTTCGACGACGTGCAGGTCGAGACCAACGACCCGGGCGCGGACATCACGATCGAAAGCCCCGCCCCGTCGCAGGCACCGTCGCCGGCGAAGGCCCCCACCAGCTCCGCCCCCCAGGTGGTCCTGCCCAGCTAGGAGAGCCGTGCGCGTCCTGGTCATCGACAACTACGACTCGTTCGTCTTCAACCTGGTCCAGTATCTCGGCCAATTGGGCGTCGAGTGCGAGGTCCGCCGCAACGACGAGCTCACCGTGGCCGAGGTGGCCGCGGCGAACCCGGCCGGCGTGCTGCTCTCCCCCGGCCCGGGCACCCCGGAGCGGGCCGGCATCTGCATGGACGTCATCACCGAGCTCGCCGGGAAGCTGCCCATCTTCGGCGTGTGCCTCGGCCACCAGGCCTTCGGCGCGGCCTTCGGGGCCACCGTGACCCGCGCGCCGGAGCTCCTGCACGGCAAGACCTCGCTCGTGGAGCACACGGGGCAGGGCGTGCTCGCGGGGCTGCCGAATCCGTTCATCGCGACGCGGTACCACTCCCTCGCCGTGCTCGAGGAGACGCTCCCGCCGGAGATCGAGGTGACCGGGCGGACCGAGTCCGGCGTGGTGATGGCGATGCGCCACCGCGAGCTGCCCATCGAGGGCGTGCAGTTCCACCCCGAGTCGGTGCTGACCCAGGGCGGGCACCAGATGCTCGCCAACTGGCTGGCGGCCTGCGGGCTGCCGGGTGCGCTGGAGCGGGCGCCGGAGCTCGTCGCGGAAGTCGAGGCGCGGCGGGTCGCGGCCTTCGCCTGAGGCGCGAGGTTGTGCACAACCCTGTGGATAACTACCGAGTTATCCACAGGGCACGGACGGTGAGGCTCAGCCCCCGGCGCTCTTGCTCGGGTTCGCCGACGCCGGGGTCGACGGGCTGTTGTCGCCCTGGCCGATCTTGAGCACGATCTTGTCGGTCTTCAGGTACGTCTTGCCGACCGTCTGCTGCACGGAGACCACGAGCCCGACCTTCGAGTCGTCGGTGACGGTGATGCTCTGCGTGGTCACGTTGGTGAAGCCGGCCGCCTGGAGCAGCCCCTGCGCCTCGCCCGGGCTCTTGTCGAGCACGTTGGGCATGATCGCCTGGTTGAACTTCGAGACGTAGACCGTGACCGTCGAGCCCGGCTTGACCTGGGTGCCGGACGCCGGGTCGGAGCTCTGGACCTCGTCCTTGGGCTCGGTGCCGTCGCGATCCTGGATCTGCGGCACCAGCTTCAGGCTCTGCAGCTGCTGGGTGGCCTCGTCCTTGCTCATCCGGGCCAGCGGCGGCACGGTGACCAGCGTCGGTGCGCCACAGATCTCGTAGTCGATCTGTGCGCCCTGCTTGACCTCGGTGCCGGGCGTCGGGTTCTGCAGGGTCACCACGCCGGGCTGGCAGTTCTCCGTCGGGCCGCCGCGCGGGTCGCCGGTCAGGCCGGACTGGCGCAGCACCTCGGCGGCCTCGCCCTGGCTGCGCCCGGTGATCTGGGGCACCCGCACCGGCGGCTCCTGGTTGGCCAGGTAGAGCCCGATCGCCAGGGCGGACACCGCGAGCAGGCCCAGCACCGTCAGCATCACCACGACGCCGGTGGAGCTCTTGCGCTTCTGCCGCTGGTTGGCCCGGGCCGGCTGGCGCGAGGCGGGCGGCGGCCGGTAGGCGGTGGTCTGCTGCTGGGCCATGACCGCGGCCATCTCGTCCTCGGTCATCACCGGGGGCGCGGAGACCGGGCGGCCGGCCGCGGCGCGCATGACGTCCGCGCGCATCTCGCCCGCCGACTGGTAGCGGTTGAGCGGGTTCTTGGCCAGGGCCTTGAGCACGACCGCGTCGATCTCGGGCGTCACGTCGCGGTTGCTCGAGCTCGGCGGCCGCGGGTCCTCCCGGACGTGCTGGTAGGCCACCGACACCGGGTTGTCCCCGACGAACGGCGGGTGGCCGCAGAGCAGCTCGAAGAGCACGCACCCGGTCGCGTAGACGTCGCTGCGGGCGTCGACCGGCTCGCCGCGGGCCTGCTCCGGGGAGAGGTACTGCGCGGTGCCGATCACCGCCGACGTCTGCGTCATCGTCGTGGCCCCGCTGGCCAGCGCCCGGGCGATGCCGAAGTCCATCACCTTGACCTGGCCGGTCTGCGTGAGCATCACGTTGCCCGGCTTGATGTCGCGGTGGATGATGCCGTGCCGGTGGCTGAACTCCAGGGCGGCGCAGATGTCCGCCGTGATCTCCAGCGCCCGCCGCGGCATGAGCCGGCCCTCGGCCGCCAGCACCTCCTTGAGGGTGCGGCCGTTGACGAACTCCATGACGATGTACGGCAGTTCCTCGCCCGCCGGACCGCGCTCCTCGCCGGTGTCGTAGACGGCGACGATCGCGGGGTGGTTGAGGGAGGCGGCGTTCTGCGCCTCCCTCCGGAACCGCAGCTGGAAGGTGGCATCGCGGGCCAGGTCGGTCCGCAGTGTCTTGATCGCGACGTCGCGGCCGAGCCGCAGGTCGCGACCCCGATGGACCTCGGCCATTCCGCCATAGCCGAGCAGCTCCCCGACCTGGTAACGGCCGCCGAGGAGGCGTGGCTGGGCGGTCATGTCGTGTCGTCCTTCGGTCATCGACTATCTACCTTGCCACGTCATGCGACGGGGACACATTCCAGCTGGTACGCGTGTTGCCCGGGTCATCCCCCGACGCACTTGCCATCGATGATGATGCCCGGCGGGTTGCAGGTGGCGCTGGTCTTCGGGCCCGGCCCGTTGGACGGTCCGTTGCCCGGGTCGGCGGTGGTACCGGTCGGCTCGGGGTTGTCGTCGATCGCGCCCTGGTTGACCGTCAGCGTGATCGTCGTGCCCTGCGGAATGGCCGGGCCGCACGGGTCGACCTTGGTGACCGCGTTCGGGAACGCGCCCTTCTTCGGCTCGGCCACGATGTTGACCGTCATACCCTGCCGCTCGAGCTCGCGCTTGACGATGTCC
Source organism: Dactylosporangium sp. NPDC000244 (assembly GCF_040300725.1). Taxonomy (NCBI): domain Bacteria; kingdom Bacillati; phylum Actinomycetota; class Actinomycetes; order Micromonosporales; family Micromonosporaceae; genus Dactylosporangium; species Dactylosporangium sp. NPDC000244. The sequence continues at coordinate 93,106 of NZ_JBEPEH010000043.1, read as the reverse complement.
CCGGTGCCGACCGGCTGGCAGCGCACGTTGACCGCCTTGCCGGTGGCCTTGGGCGGGGCAGACGACTGGACAGGCGCCGCCGACGTGGGGTTGCCGCCGACCGGGTTCGTCGGCTCGTCGTCGCTCTTGTTGGCCAGGTAGAGGCCGCCGACGCCGACCAGCACCAGCAGCACGACCGCGGCCACGCCGATCAGGACCATGTTGTTGTTGCGCTTGCCACCGGACGAGGTCCGCGGACCGGGCGGCGGGCCCGGCTGGTAGCCGCCGGTCGAGCCTAGGAAGGTCGCGGTGTCGTTGGACGGCGGCGGGGCCACGCCGGCGGCACCGCGCGCGTTGTGGGCGCCGAGGCCCGCGGCGGCACCGGCGGCCGCGCCCGGCACAGCGCCGGGCATGATCCGGGTGCCGGCCGCGCCCGAGGTGGGCGGGCCCGACATCGGCGAGCCGGACATCGGGTGGTTGCCGTAGCCGGGCGAGACGGGCGACGCGGAGACCGGGCCGCCGGAGACCGGGCCGTGGCCCATCGGCGAGCCGGGCGGGCCCATCGGGGCGCCCATCGGCGGGACCACGGGGCCGGCGGCCGTGCCACCGGAGAGCTGGCCGGAGACGCGGCGGGCGGCCTGGGCGAGTGCCGCGGCGCTCGGCCAGCGGGCGGCCGGGTCCTTGGCCATGGCCCGCTCGACGAGCTGGGCGACCGGCGGCGGGATGTCCGCGGGCAGCGGCGGCGGCATGTCGCGGACGTGCCGCATCGCGATCTCGAGCGGGTTCTCCCCCTCGAACGGTCGCGCACCGGAGAGGCACTGGTAGGCCACGACGCCGAGCGCGTAGACGTCGGAGAGCGGGGTGGCCTGGGCACCCGAGGCCTGCTCGGGCGAGATGTAGGAGGCGGTGCCGAGCACCGAGCCGGCCGCGGTGAGCTGGGCGACGGCGGCCGACCGGGCGATGCCGAAGTCGGTGAGCACAAGCGTGCCGTTGGGGCGCACGAGCAGGTTGCCGGGCTTGACGTCGCGGTGGACGATGCCCTTCTCGTGGGCGGCGTGCAGCGCGTCGGCGGCCTGGGCGATGAGCGCCATGGCGCGAGCCGGGGTCAGCCGGCCGACCCGGGAGAGGGTGCGGGAGAGCGCGTCGCCCTCCACGTACTCCATGATCAGGAAGGCGGTGCCGTTCTCGCTGCCGTAGTCGTAGATGTCCACGACGCCCGGGTGGTTGATGGTCGCCATGGTGCGGGCCTCGCCGCGGAAGCGCTCGGCGAATCCCGGCTCCTCCATCAGGGCGGAGAGCAGCACCTTGATGGCCACCGTCCGGCCGAGCACCTCGTCGGTGCCCCGCCACACGTCGCCCATTCCGCCGCCGGCGATGCGTTCGTCCAGGCGGTATCGGCCGCCGAGGGTGGTGCCGGCGCTCAACATGTCGCGCACCTCATTATCGAATGCCCTTTTCGTCCGCGTATGCCTTCATGATCAGGCCGGCAATCCGAGCCGCCTCGCCGCTGCCACCTTTGCCAGCGTTCTCGAGGAAGACCGCGACCGAGACGATCGGCTTGCCGTCCTTGAGCGCGAAGCCGATGAACCAGCCGTGGTCCTCCGACTCCTCGCCGTTCTCCGCCGTACCGGTCTTACCACCCACGTCCAAGCCCGAGATGCGCGCGCTGCGGCCGGTGCCGTCGTTCGACGTCACGACGCTGAACATCATGTCCTGCAGTTCTTTGGCCACACCGTCGTTGATCGGCGTGCGCAGCAGCTTGGGCTCGGTGTGGTCGGCGATCGACAGGTCGGAGTTCTGCAGACGGTCGACAATGTAGGGGCGCATCTGCTTTCCACCGTTGGCAACCGTCGCCGCAATCATGGCGCCTTGCAGCGGAGACATCTTCACCTCGCGCTGTCCGATGCTCGACTGAGCAACGGCGGGCGGGTCGACGCGGTTGTCGGTGCCGGCGGTCATGGGGCCGGTGTGGCTGGCCACGATGCCGCAGTAGTTGCGGTCCTGGTCCTCGATGAGGCGGGGCTCCTGCTCGAACCCGAAGGCCTGGGCCATCGACTTGAGCTTGTCGGCACCCACCCGCTCGACACCGATGCGGGCGAAGACCGTGTTGCAGGAGACGGTCAGCGCCTGCTTCATCGTGATGCTGTCGGGGCAGATGCCTTCGTGGGAGTTCTTGATGCGGAACGTGGAGGTCTCCGGCGGCTGGTAGAACTCGCCACCCTGCACGGTCGAGTCGGGCGTGAGGGAGGAGTCGGCGCTCATCGCCGCCGCCGAAGTGATGACCTTGAAGGTCGAGCCGGGCGGGTAGACCTCCGAGGTCGCCCGGTTGAGCAGCGGCTTGTTCGGGTCGTTGTTGAGCGTCTTGTAGTTCGCCGAGGCCGCGTTGATGTCGTGGGTGCTGAGCAGGTTGGGGTCGTAGCTGGGCAGCGAGACCTCGGCCAGGATGGCGCCGGTGGTCGGGTCGAGCGCGATGGCCGCGCCCTTCTTGATGCCGAGCTTGTTGGTCCCCAGCGCCTGGTACGCCGTGTCCTGCGTGGCCTTGGACAGGGTCAGCAGGACGTTGCCGCCGGCCGGCTCCTTGCCGGTGAACATCCCGGCGATCCGGTCGCCCACCTGCTTGTCCGAGGTGCCGATCAGGAAGTCGTTGTTGAGCTTCTCGAGCTTGGTCGAGCCCAGGTTGACCGGCTTGTAGCCGAGGACGGAGGCGTACTCCTCCTTGAGCGGGTACGTCCGCAGGAACTTCAGCGAGTCCCCGGTCGCCAGCGAGTCGGCCAGCACGTTGCCCTTGGCGTCGACGATCTTGCCGCGGGGCCGCTCGTACTCGGTCGCCTGCACGCGCGCGTTGCGCGGGTTGGTGCGGTAGTCGTCGGCCTTGACCACCTGGCGGTAGTTCAGGTTCAGGAACAGCATGGCGAACAGCACCATGACCACGACCCCGACCCGGCGCAGCGGGGCGTTCATCGCACGACCTCCGTGGGCATCTCTTTGATCTGAACCGGCGCGCCGCCGCCACCGCCGGGCGCCGTGCCGCCGAGCCCGGCCGAGGGGGCACCCCCGGCGGGCCGGCGCGACGCGTCGGAGATGCGCAGCAGCAGGCCGACCAGCAGCCAGTTGGCCACCAGCGACGAGCCACCCGCCGAGAGGAACGGCGTGGTCTGCCCGGTCAGCGGGATGAGCTGGCTGATGCCACCCACGATGACGAACACCTGCAACCCCAGCGTGAACGCGAGGCCGCCGGCGAACAGCTTGCCGAAGGAGTCGCGGACGTTGATCGCCGCGCGCAGGCCCCGCTCGACCAGCAGCAGGTAGGTCACCAGCAGCGCGGTCAGCCCGAAGAGCCCGATCTCCTCGCCGAGGCCGGAGAAGATGAAGTCCGTCCAGACCTCGGGCACCTTGGTCGGCTGCCCGGCGCCGGGGCCGGTGCCGGTGAGCCCGCCGGTGCCCAGCCCGAGCAGCGACTGGACCAGCTGGTAGCCCTTGTTGTCCGCGTCCGCGAACGGGTCGAGCCAGGTGGTCGCGCGCTCGGAGAAGTTCAGGAAGGGGCCGCCGACGGTCTTGCCGAGGAAGTACGCCAGGAACGCGCCGCCGAGGAAGAGCCCGAGGCCGATGATCAGCCAGGACACCCGCTCGGTGGCGACGTAGAGCGTCACGACGAAGAGGCCGAAGTACATGAGCGAGGTGCCGAGGTCCTTCTCGAAGACGAGGACCATCAGCGACATCAGCCACACGAGCACGACCGGCCCGAGGTCGCGGCCGCGGGGGAAGTCGATTCCGAGGAACCGCTTGCTCGCCAGGGAGAGCACCTCGCGCTTGCGCACCAGGTAGTAGGCGAAGAAGACCAGCAGCGCGATCTTGGCGAACTCGCCCGGCTGGATCGTGAAGCCGGGCAGCTTGATCCAGAGCTTGGCGCCGTGGATCGCCGAGTACCTCGCGGGCAGCACCGCCGGGATGAGCACGAGCACGATGCCGGCGAGGCCGAGCGTGTAGGCGTACCGCGACAGCGAGCGGTGGTCGCGCACGATCGCCAGGAGCGCGACCGCACCCACCACGGCCGCGGCCGTCCAGCCGAGCTGGCGGAAGCCGTCGCCGCCGAAGACGTTGAGCTCCGGCCGGTCGACCGCCTTGGTGGTGGCCAAGTCGAGCCGGCGCAGGAAGGCGACGCCGATGCCGTTGATGAGCGCCACTGCGGGCAGGATCGTCGGATCGGCATACGGCGCCAGGAACCGCACCGCCATGTGCGCGGCGAAGAAGATCGCCGCGATGATCGCGGTCTGGACCCAGAAGTCGCCCGTGACCTTGCCGATCGCGTTGCCCTCGACGACCGCCGCATAGATCGTGAGGATGGCGATCACGAAGAGCAGCAGTCCCAGCTCGACGTTGCGCCGGGTCGCGGGGCGGGAGGGCGCCGAGACGCCCGCTCCGCCGCCCATGGGCGGCGGAGCCGGGATGGCGGTGGCGGTCACGACTTTCTTCCTTTTCGCCTCAGCACGTCAGCAACTGGCGCCGGGGGTCGTTGTCGGCGTGGCGGACGGGTCGCCGGTCGGCGACGGCGGGACGGCGGGATCCCCGGCGGGAGCGCTGACACCGCCGCTCGCGGTCGAGGTGGCCGACACGGAAAGAGACGCCGAGGTGGAGTCGGAAGGTTGCGCCGTCGGGCAGGCCTGCTTGCGGTTGGGGTTGGCCGGGTCCTCGAGCTGGGCCAGCTTGTCCTGGGCCTGCGCGAGAGTGTCGACCGTGATGCCCTGCTTGACGGTGCCCTGGGCGGCCGGCGTGAGGTCGTCGAGGGTGAGCGTCGGGCTCTCCATGTAGACCTCGGAGAGGTCGAGCCAGGCGACCTTGCCGGGCACGCCCTTGAAGATCGCGATCCGGCCGGCATCCGTGGCACCGACGTAGTAGCGCGACTGGGTCACGCTCCAGCCGTACCAGAGCCCTCCGCCGAGCAGGCCCAGCAGCACCACGAGGAGGATCGCGGTGCGCACCGGGTGCCGGCGGGAGCGCTGCTCCCCGTCCTCGCGGACGTTGGCCACGGCGTTGGCGCGCTGGTCGGCCTCGTCGTCCGGCACCGGCGGGCGGGGCGCGGCGAGCGCGGCCCCCCGAGCCGAGGACATGGACTGGTCGGCCGAGGTCGCCATGCCCCGGTCCTGAGCCGCCGCGCCGCCCACGATCGGCCGCGCCTCGACGATGTCCTCGTCGGTGACGTCGGCGACGATCACGGTGATGTTGTCGGGCCCGCCGCCGCGCAGGGCCAGCTCGATGAGCCGGCCGGCGCACTGGTTGGGATCGACGTACTCGCGCAGCGTGGACTCGATGGTCTCCGCGCTCACCACGCCCGACAGGCCGTCGCTGCAAAGCAGGTAACGGTCGCCGGGCTTGACCTGGCGGACCGAGTACTCGGGGTCCGCGTCGCGGCCGTCGAGCGCTCGGGTCAGAAGCGAACGCTGGGGATGGCTGTTGGCCTCCTCCAGGCTGATGCGGCCCTCGTCGACGAGCATCTGGACGTAGGTGTCGTCCTTGGTGACCTGGGCGAACTCGCCGTCGCGCACGAGATATGCGCGCGAGTCGCCGATGTGCACCATGCCCATCTTGGAGCCGGAGAACAGCATGGCGGTCAGGGTCGTCCCCATGCCCTCCATGGCCGGGTTCTCCTCGACCGCGTCTCGGATCTGCTGGTTCGCCAGGTCGACGGCGCCCCGAAGGGTGTCGATCATGGCGTTGCCGGGCACATCCTCGTCGAGTGGCGCCATGGTGGCGATGACAATGTTGCTGGCGACGTCACCGGCGGCCATGCCGCCCATGCCGTCGGCCACGGCAAGCAGCCGCGGTCCGGCGTAAACGGAATCCTGGTTCCCGCTCCGGATCAGACCGCGGTCGCTGCGAGCCGCATAGCGCAAGGTGAGGGTCATGGCCGTAACTCGAGTGAAGTGCGGCCGATGCGAATCGGCACGCCGAGGGGGACGGGGGTAGGCGCGCTGACCTTGGTCTTGTCGAGGTAGGTCCCGTTGGTGGAGCCCAGATCCTCGAGATACCACTGGCCGGCGCGTGGTACGAGACGGGCGTGCTTGGACGAGGCGTAGTCGTCGGTGATCACCAGCGTCGAGTCCTCGGCGCGCCCGATCGTGATCGGAGCCTCACCAAGGGTGATGCGGGTGCCTGCCAGCGCGCCTGCGGTGACGAAGAGCTGGTTGGCGGTCTTGCCCCGCCTCACCTTCGCCGGACGGCCGGGAGCCGCCACCGCGCCAACCCCCCGGGGCGCGGCAACGATCCGGCTCGAACGCGAGCCCGCGAACAGGTCCCGGCGGATCACTCCCACGACCGTGAATACGAAGATCCACAGCAGCACGAGCAGCCCGTACCGGGCGACAGTGATGACGAATTCCATCTACGACGCGCTCATTCAGATCCGCCTACGTGAAAGTACGGTCATCCATCCACGCGGTAGGTCAGCGTGGTCGTGCCGAGCTGGATCATGTCACCCGGGTTCAACGCGACAGCCGAGACGCGTTGACCGTTGACCATCGTGCCGTTGGTGGAGCCGAGATCGGTCAGCACGACCTGTGCCCCGTCGAAGTCGAGCCGCGCGTGGCGACGCGAGATGCCGACGTCGGGGAGCCGCATGTTGGCCTGGTCGCCCCGGCCGATCACGGTCGAACCAATCGACAGAGGGTAGCTTCGCCCGTCGCCGGACACCAGTCGAACGTTGCGCGCCGGGCCGCCGGGTCCGCCGGGCGGAGGCCCGTAGCCGCCGCCGGCCTGCTGCTGGTTGTAGCCACCATACGGGTCCGGGGTCGGCGGGGGCGCGACGTCGGCACCGGTGTAGACCTCGGCGGTCACGCGGAACATGCCGGTGTCGAGCCCATCGCCGCGCTCGATCTCGACGATGACGTCGCCGTAGACCGTCCAGCCCTGCTCGCCGATGAACTCGGCCTGCGACTGGGCGAGCTCCTGCGCGAGCGCGGCGGCATACGGCGCCAGCCGGCTGTGGTCGTAGGGGGACAGGTCGATCACGTAGCGATTCGGCACGAGCGTGCGCCCGCCAGCCAGAATCGCCTTGTGGGCTTCCGCCTCCCGTTGCATGGCGTTGAGGATCTCCACGGGGTGGACAACCCCCTTGAAGACCTTGGCGAAGGCCCCCTCGACCAGGCCCTCTAGGCGCTTCTCGAAGCGCTGCAGCACACTCACCGGTTCCTCCTCGGGTTCCGAGGTCATGATGGTATCCGGACGTCGCACGCCCGTATGCAAGCTGACCGGCTGGCCCGTGCTACTCTTCCGTGGCGCCCAGGGAAGCCTAGTGCCTACCCGGTGATTCTGCCGAGTGGGACTTGAGTTATGCTCTGACGCGCCGGACCAACCGAAGCTTGCTTCAGATGGTCCAAGGGGAAGTGGCGGAATGGCAGACGCGCACGGTTCAGGTCCGTGTGCCCGAAAGGGCGTGGGGGTTCAACTCCCCCCTTCCCCACCGCTGAGGCAGCTCCTGCTCATGCAGCGGAGCTGCCTTTCGCCGTTTCAGCGGCGGAATCTTCGCGCTCCCTTCGGTCGCTCCCCATTGGGGGGCTCCCGCCCACCCAAACCCCCGGTCGCTGGTTGCGGTCCGTCTGCTGGTTGCGGTCCCCCCTCGGCCTTCGGCCCTCGGGCTTGCTTCGTCGGGTTCGTGACTTCCGTCGTCCGCGGCTGCGGGGGGCTGGCCCTTGCCACGGGTATGCTGCCGTCTCGTGAGCGTTGCACTAGTCACCGGATCGGCCGGACTCATCGGATCTGAAGCCGTGCGCCACTTCGCCTCCCTGGGGCTGGACGTTGTCGGCATCGACAACGACATGCGCAAGCGCTTCTTCGGCGCCGAGGCCTCCACCGCCTGGAACGTGGTCCGCCTTACGAGTGACCTCGGCGAGGCGTACACCCACCACGACGTGGACATCCGGGATCGCGACGCGCTCGCGGCGATCTTCAAGAGGTACGCGAAGGACATCGAGGTCGTCATCCACACCGCGGCCCAGCCGTCGCACGACTGGGCGGTCCGCGACCCCTTCACGGACTTCGACGTCAACGCCGGGGGCACCCTCAACCTGCTGCAGAACGTGCGCGAGCACTGCATCGAGGCGCCGTTCATCCACTGCTCGACCAACAAGGTCTACGGCGACCGCCCCAACTCCCTGCCGCTGCGCGAGCTCGAGACCCGGTGGGAGATCGAGCCCGGGCACGAGTACGAGGGCGGCATCAAGGAGGACATGTCGATCGACGCCTGCCTGCACTCCGTCTTCGGCGCCTCCAAGGTCGCCGCGGACGTGATGGTGCAGGAGTACGGCCGCTACTTCGACATGAAGACCGCCTGCTTCCGCGGTGGCACCCTGACCGGCCCGGCGCACTCCGCGACCGAGCTGCACGGCTTCCTCGGCTACGTCATGCGCTGCAACATGGAGCGCCGGACGTACAAGATCTTCGGCTACAAGGGCAAGATGGTCCGCGACGCGATCCACTCGCACGACGTCGTCGCCGCCTTCGAGGCCTTCTTCCGCAACCCGCGCTCGGCCGCGGTCTACAACCTCGGCGGCGGCCGGCACTCGAACACCTCGCATCTGGAGGTCTTCGCGCTGGCCGAGCGGATCACCGGCAACGAGATGATCACCGAATACCACGAGGCCAACCGCGTCGGCGATCACCAGTGGTGGATCGGGTCCAACGAGCGCTTCCAGATGGACTACCCGGACTGGAAGCAGGTCTACGACGTGCCCATGATCTGCCAGGAGATCTACGAGGCCAACGTCGGCAAGTGGACGCCGGAAGCCTGACGCCGTGATCGATCAGGGCAAGCACAACGTCCTCGGGGTCGAGGTCAGCGCCGTCGACTACGACAGCGCCGTGGACAAGGTGATGAGCGCGGCCCGTGACGGGCGCTCGCTGGCCGTCACCGCCCTCGCCGTGCACGGGGTCATGACCGGCGTGCAGGACAAGGCGCACGGGGCCCGGCTGAACTCCTTCGACCTCGTGACGCCCGACGGCCAGCCCGTGCGGTGGGCCCTCAACCTGCTCCACCACGCCCAGCTCGCCGACCGGGTGTACGGGCCGGACCTGACCCTCAAGGTGCTCTCCGCGAGCGCCGAGGAGGGCCTGCCGGTGTACTTCTACGGCTCGACCCAGGAGACGCTGGACCGGCTCGCCGGCAAGCTGCACGAGCGCTTCCCGGCCCTGAAGATCGCCGGGATGGAGCCCTCGAAGTTCCGCCCGGCCGCCGAGGGCGAGCCGGAGCAGATCGCGGCCCGGATCAAGGCCTCGGGCGCGCGGGTCGTCATGGTCGGCCTCGGATGCCCGCGCCAGGAGGTGTTCGTCTACGCGATGAAGCACCTGGTCGACGCGCCGATGCTGGCCGTCGGCGCGGCGTTCGACTACCACGCCGGGGGCCTGAAGAACCCGCCCGCCTGGATGCAGCGCTACGCGCTGGAGTGGCTGTGGCGGCTCGGGCTCGAGCCGAAGCGGCTCTGGCGGCGGTACATCCTGCTCAACCCGAACTACCTGGCCCGCCTCGGCGCCCAGAAGACCCGCCTCTGGCGCGCGGCGCCGCCGGCCCCCGCGACCGAGCCGCTCAAGACGTTCGCGGTCTGAACATGCTGATGGGCGCCGCAATGGCGCCCATTCCGCATTTTTTGGGATTTGTCACATCAAGCGGACAATTCCCGCATGGTGAGAAGGTCAGCGGCCGGTGATGGCGTCGACCTTCGCGGTGCGGCGCTTGAAGGTCCCCCGCTTGTCGAAGGCACGCTCGGCCGGCCACAGCATCAGGGCGAGCGGGGCCGCGATGTACCAGCGGTCCAGCATCACGTACGCGACGATGTTCGCGACGACGCCGAGGGCGTAGAGACCGATCAGCCAGTCGATTCGCCGATCGCCGAGGCCGCGCTTGTGGTAGGCGTCCAGCACGCCGAAAGCGCCGACACTCAGCGCCAGCAGGCCGAACCCGCTGACACAGGCGAAGATCAGATCCGAATCGGTCACGTCAGTTCCTCCTTGCACCGCTGCCCGTTACACCGGCAAACTTCGACCCAAGCTAAGCGGACATTTCAAGATCGACCATCAACTTTGCGACACGGCACTCGACCGAAGGTGGCGCGACCAATCGGACATTCGGCCGATACCACTGATCTTGCCCACCATGCTGATGAATCGGCCGCGTCCCCGCGGTCTTGAGGCGTCTTCGCCTTCATGTGGGCGCCGGCCGCGCCCAGGGATCGAGCCAGGAGGATGCTCGAGCACCGGTGCTCATGACGGGCCCCGGCCACGCTGACGGCGCACCCGGAGCCCGTCCGACCTCCCCAGGTCGAGTCCTCCCTGCTTTGTACAGGGTGCGGATCGACCTGTCGATAGACAGGCAGGGGCGCACGCTCGCCCTACTTCAGCTGCCGGGACTCCTGGGAGTAGATGAGCTCCAGGATGCTGCGGGCCGCCTCGAACCAGCGGTCCAGCCACTCCTGCTGCGGCATGGTGCCCTTCGGCGGAAGCTCCATGAGCAGGCCGCGCAGCAGCGGGTGGTCGGCCATCGACCCGGTCGGCGTGTCCAGCCAGGAGTCGCGGCCGAACATCGGCTCGGTCAGCGGGGAGGCGGAGCTCAGCGAGCTACTGCCCAGCGAGCTACTGCTCAGCGAGCTGCCGCTCAGCGAGCCCCCGGTGAGCGGGCCGAGGTCCGCGACGAGCGACGACTCGGGAAGCTTGGGCGGCGTCATGTCCAGCGGCATGGTCGCCCGGTCCAGCGGCGAGCCGTTGCGCGGGGACAGGTCGTCGAGCGGCCCGTCGCCGATGCCGTCCCGGCGACCGCCCGGACGGTAGCTACCCAGTTGCCCGGAGAAACGGTCGTCGGTCTTCGACGATCCGTTGCCGAAGTTTTCGGGGCCAATGTTCACGGTAGGAAGCCTTATCTCACTCGGGGGGAAGTGTCGGAATCGGGCGATTCGCGGCACTCACTCCTACAACGACGTTGCTGGTGCAACGGCCACGCTCCGGGGCAAACACCGGGCGAAAAACCCCCGCCCGCACCGGCGCGTCGCGCTCCAGCGCCCCAAAAAAGCGACCGGCCCGTACCGCAGGCGAGTCGCCACGGAAACGGGCCGGCCGGATTGGCGCGGGGCGTGATGTCACGCCAGGTCGAACTCCCCGTCTTTGGTGCCGCCGACGAAGGCGACCCACTCCTCCGGCGTGAACAGCAGAACCGGGCCGGTCTTGTCCTTCGAGTCGCGGAGCGCCACAGCCCCGCCGACGAACGCGACCTCGACGCAGTTGTCCGAGTACGGGCCGCTGCGAGTGCTTTTGCGCCACGCGGCACCGTCGAGGCTCACGCTGAAGCCCTTGGCTTCGATCTCCACTACAACTCCTTTGCCAGCTTCACGAACATCGACACTGACTCGTCCGGACGGAGTGCATTGGCGCGCAAGTAGTCAAAGATGAATCCGTAGCGCTGAAGCTCGTCGTCCTTCTCGAGAAAGAGGCCGCCGGCCGCGTTCGAGGCGAACGCGAAGTTCTGCCCGGCAGACTCGTCGTACAGCAACATCGTGAATGCCCCGTCCATCCCGGCGTGCGCACCGGCGGAGAAGGGCAGGACCTGCAAAGTCACGTTCGGCCAGCCGGCCGCCAGAGCCAGATGCTCGAGCTGGCGACGCATGACCGCCCCTCCACCCACCGGGCGGCGCAGAACGGCCTCGTCCAGCACCACCCAGAGATCGATCGGGTCATCCTGAGTGAGTAACGACTGTCGGCTTATTCGGACACGCACGCGTTTCTCGACATCCGTGGCGCCGATGTCGGGGCGGGCGGCGTGGATCATGGCCTGCGCGTATTCCTCGGTCTGCAACAGCCCGGGGACGACGAGCGCCTCGTAGGAGCGGATGTGGTCGGCGGCGGCCTCGAGCCCCACGTAGGCGCTCGTGAGCACGTCACCGTACAGCTGCCACCAGCCCTTCTGCCGCGCCTCGCGCGCGATCTTCAGCAGTTGGTCGGCGTATTCCGGGTCAACCCCGTAGATATCGAGCATGTCGCGCACGTCGCGGGGCGTGACCCCGGTCTGCCCGGTCTCGATCCGCGAGATCTTCGAGCCGGAGCACTCCAGCCGCTCGGCGACCTGGTCGATGGTGACGTGTGCGGCCTCGCGCAGCCGTCGCAGTTCCATGCCCAGCTGCCTGCGCCGGAGGGTCGGGCTGCCTCGTCGACTTGCCACGTTTTGTCGCACCTCCACGCCGCCGGATCTACGTATAGATCAGCGCAACATCGTAGAGCCGCGCAAGGCGGCTGAGCACAACATACTGTGACTCATACCTGCGGTGGAAAGTTCGACTTGCAAGTTGCATTGATCACCGTTGTGGGGCAACCTGTCCGTGTGGCTGGGGTCACGGATTGTTCACTTGACCGACCAATCCCCCTCAGGCGGACGCAGCGACCAACGATTCAGCCGATCGGCGGTTACGGACAAGCCCCCGCGAAGGACCCCGTGACCAGCCCTTTTCCCCGCAGGCCGGAAGACGGGAGTCCCACGTGTTACCGAGGACAGGTGACGTGCTGCGCGTGACGAAGACCGCGAGTGTGCAGTTCACGCAGCCCATGCTGTTCCGAGTGATCCGCGTGCACGACTGGCAGACCTACGACGGCTGGGCCTGGCTGGACGGGTATCAGCTCAACACCTCGGGCGACGCCGTGGAGCGCCGCTCGATCTTCGTCCTGCTCCAGGGCCTGCAGCCGGGCTTCGTCGCCCGCAACCAGCGCTCCGCGGCCCCGGCACGGACCGGCATTCCGGTCACCGTCGGCTGACCGGCCCTCTTCCGTCTGTCGCGGCCCGTCTCCGCCACGCCCTCAGCGGCTGGCGGAGACGCTGGGCTGCGGATTCTCCGACGGTGGCGGGGCCATGGCGACCGAGAGGGTGACCGTCTCGCCCGCCAGCACCGTCGCACCCTCCCCGGGCCGCGAGGACAGCACCTCGCCCGGCGGCAGCGAGTCGTCCACCGTGCGCTCCACCCGCACGTTGAGCCCGAGCGCCTGAAGCTTGACCGTCGCCTCGGCCAGCGAGTTGCCCCGCAGCGGCGGAATCGTCACCGGGCCGGGCGGCGCGCTGGTGGGGGCCTCCGTGGACGGCGGGGCCGAGGTCGGGGGCGGGGCACTGGACGGCGGCGGCGCGGGCGAGGCCGCGGCGGACGCGGAGTTCGACTCGACCACCCCGGGCGCGTTGCGGCCCTCGGCGGTCGCGCGGTAGATGAGGTACAGGCCGACGCTGAGCGCGGCGACCAGCACCAGCGCGACGATGCCGACGACGACCGGCATGAGCCAGGAGCGCCCCTGGTACGGGTCCTCTTCCTCCTCAGTCCACTCCGGCTGCGCGGACGGGCGGAGGGCGGGGTCGCCGGGCGCGGGCACGCCGGCGCGGGCCGACCAGCGCTCGCGCTCCGTGTCGGCGTAGGTCTCCTCCACGATCCGGGCCGTCGGCCGCACCCGGCGCATCGGCTCGGCGTCCGGGAGCCCAACCTGAGTGGCATCCGAAGCCCTGACCTGGGTGGCATCCGGATCGGGGCGCTGGATCCGCGTCGCATCTGGGTCCGCGTCGTCCTGGTCGCCCTCGAAGGGCCAGAACGGCTGCGTCGATGACTCGTCGTCGCGCTCGTTCGCCATGCCTCCAGTTCACCACCATGTCCTCCCGGTCCGTCGGATCGCCGCGATATGGCCACCCGCGCGGCTCGCCCGGAGGGTCTTGACGGACGCCCGACTTGGACTCGCCGAGGTGGACGGCTGGGCTTATGCTGCGCGGCATGGCGGCGAGAAGCTGGGCTACCTCAATATCTACGGCGATCGGCGTGGCGGCCGGCGCCGGTGCCGCGCAGCTCGGGCTCGGCTACGGACTCGGCATCATCTCCTGGCAACCGACCGGCGACAGCGCCACCGTCTGGGTCAGCAGCATCGCCTGGGTGACCTGGCTCGCCGCGTCCTCGACGGTCATCGGCGCCATCTGTGCCGACCGGCTCGCCGGCGCCGGAGCCATGGTCCCGGCCGACCCCAAGAGCGTCGGCGGCAGGGCCCACACTGTCGCCTGGCGCGTGGTCGTCGCGCTCGCCGCGGCCGTCGGCTCGCTGATCATCGTGCCGCTCGTGGCCATCCCGTCGCGGGTGCCGCGCCCGGACAACGCCGCGCCCTACTTCACCGCCGGTGGCTACGCCGTGGCCGGCCTGATCGTCGGCCTGCTCATGGCCATCGCCGCGCTGTCCGTCCGAGCCGTGGCCGCGAACATCATCGCCTCGTCGGCCTGGCTGTGGACCCTCGCCGTGGTCGCCGTCGCCGACGTCGTGCGCGCCGACGGGAACACCGCCACCGCCGCGCAGCTCGGCACCTGGCAGTTCACCGACGCCACCTGGATCAACGGCATGGTCAACCTGCCGAGCGCGCTGCTCATGATCGTGATCGCGCTGGTCATCGGCGCCCTGGCCGCCTGGCCCGCGAGCCGCCGCGGCGACAACCGCGTGGGCGTGGCCTTCGCCGGCGGCTCCGGCCCGCTGCTGGTGGCCCTGGCGTACTCGCTCTCCAAGCCGGTCCTGGGCGAGCACGACCCGCACCTGTCGGCGTTCTTCATCACGCCGTACGTGGTGCTGGCCGGCCTGGCCGGCTCGGTCATCGTCTCCTCCATCGGCCCGCGCGGCTCGCGGGCGCAGTCCCGGGCCGCCCGCCGCGCCGCCTCCGAGGACCGCGACGCCCGCTCGGCGGCCGAGTACAACGACTGGCACGCCGCGCTGGCCGAGGTGGACGCGGCCGAGAACCGCCGCCGCGACCCCGAGGACGAGGCGGCTTCCAAGGAGCCCGTCACGGTCGGGGCCGCCCCCGCGCTCGACTCGGCCACCGACCTGGAGTCGGACGCCTACGCCCCCTCGCGGGCCTACGGCAGCGGCAGCGTCGAACCCGCGGGCCGCACGTATGCCTCCGACGCCTCGAAGCGCGCCTACGCCGAGGAGACCGTCGACGACCAGCCCGCGATCGCCGCCTCGACCAGCTCGTCGACGACGTCCACCGGGCGCGCCTCGGTCGCGCCGCTCTGGCCGGAGGAGCCGAGCACGGAGGACGAGAAGAAGAAGCCCGCCCGAGGACGAGGCCGGGGTCGCGCCAAGCCGTCCGAGTAGCCGATCCGGGCCGCCCGTGCGGCGTGCTTGCATACTGCGGTGTTCGCCGCGTGGGTCGTCAGGTTGCGCTGGGTCGTCGTCGGGTTCTGGCTGGCGGTCACGATCGCCGGGGCCGTGTTCGGCGGCGGGTTGTTCGACCGCCTGAGCAGCACCGGCACCAACCGGCCGGACAGCGAGTCGGCCGTCGGACAGCGGCACATCGACGAGCTCACGCCCACCGGCTCGCAGGTGTTCGCGGTGGTGGAGGGGGCGGACCCGTACGACCCCGGCCTGGTCGCGAGCATCGGCTCGGCGGCGCAGGAGATCCGCGCGATGCCCGGGATCAAGGAGGTCAACGACCTCTACACCGGCGTCGGCGGCCGCATCGGCGCGGACAACCGCAGCGTGAGCGTGCAGGTGGAGCTCCAGCCGGGCCTGGCCGACGCGCCGCGCGAGGCCCTCGAGGACCGGGTGCGCGCCCGCCTCGAGCGCATCCAGGCGCCCAGCGTGCAGGTCGGCGGGGACAAGCTGGCCGAGCGCGCGTTCGCCGACCAGTCCGTGCACGACCTCGCGATCGGCGAGAGCATCGCCTTCGCGGCCCTGCTCGTCGCGCTGTACCTCTTCTTCGGCGGCTTCCTCGCCGCCGCGCTGCCGCTGGCCGTCACGGTCGCGAGCGTCACCGGGTCGCTGCTCGTCCTGCTCGGGCTGAGCCACGCGACGAAGGTCAGCGAGTATTCCCTCAACGTCGTGACGCTGCTCGGGATCGGGCTGGCGGTCGACTATTCCCTGCTCATCGTGGCCCGGTACCGCGAGGAACGGCTCCACCACGAGCCGGCCGAGGCGCTGCGGGTCGCCGTGCGCCGGGCCGGCCGCGCGGTCGCGATATCGGGCCTCGCGGTGACGCTGACCCTGGCCGGGCTGACCGCGTTCGCCGAGCCGCTGCTGGCCGCGGTCGCCCTGGGCGGGGCGGCGGTCGTGGCGCTGGCGACGCTGTCGGCGCTGACGCTGGTCCCCGCGCTGATCTCGCTCACCGGCGACCGGATCAAACCCGCCACCACGGTCCGCTGGGGCGGCCTGCTGGCCCGGCTGGCCGCGCGGGCGCAGCGGGATCCGTCCCGGGTGGCGTTGCTCGCGACCATCGGGCTGCTGGTGCTCGCCGCGCCCCTGCTCGGAGCCAACCTCGCCAACTCCGACGCCCGGGCGCTGCCGAGCTCGAACGAGGCGCGCCGGGCGTACGACGTGATGGAGTCGAAGTTCCTCAACGACACTCCGCCGACGGTCTCGGTGCTGTTGCAGGCCGGCCCGGAGCGCGCGGACGTGCGGGACCTGATGAACCGGATCGCCGGGCAGCTGTCGGCCGAGGTCCTGCGCCAGGACGTGCGCGCCGACGTCCCGGCCGGCTGGACGATCCTCGACCTGACCCCCAAGGGCGGCGTCGGCGACCGGCAGAGCTACGACCTGGTGCGCAACGTCCGCGCCCTGCCCACGCCCTACGCGAAGTGGGTGACCGGCCCGGCGGCCGAGGTCGTGGACTACCGCGACTCCCTCGCCGGGCGCCTGCCCGCGGCCGCGCTCGTCGTCCTGATCGTCACCGTGGTGCTGCTGTTCTGGCTGACCGGCTCGGTGGTCATCCCGCTCAAGGCCGTACTGATGAATCTGCTGACTCTGGCCGCGACGCTCGGCGTGCTGATCGTCGTGTTCCAGTGGGGCTGGGGCCAGGTGCCGCTCTTCTTCGACTCGTGGGGCGGGCTGGACCTGACCACGCCGGTCCTGCTGTTCGTTTTCATCTTCGGGCTGTCCATGGACTACGAGGTCTTCCTCCTCGCGCGGATCAAGGAGGAGTACGACCACCGCCCCGACACCGACCGGGCGGTGCTGCGCGGGATCACCCGCTCGGGCCCGGTGGTCACCGCGGCGGCGGTCTGCATCGGGATCGTGTTCCTGGGCTTCGCCGTCGGCGGGCTCGTCGCCGTGAAGGAGATCGGCGTCGGCATGGCGGTGGCGATCCTGCTCGACGTGACCGTCGTGCGCGGTCTGCTGCTGCCGGCGCTCATGGGGATGCTCGACCGCTGGAACTGGTGGCCGCGCAAGTCCTGACCGAATATTGACAATGGTCGTAGTTCCGACGGCTGGCTACTGCCCCGGGCCCCGGCTCAGTAGCCTTCGACAACATGTCTCCCGTTGCGGATCATGATCCGCGCAATGCCGGGGCAGGCTTCGCCGCGACGCTGCGAGCCAGCCGCCTGGAGCGGGGACTCACCCAGGATGAGCTGGCCGCCCGGTCCGGGCTGGGCGTGCGCACCCTTCGCGAGCTCGAGCGCGGGCGGGTCGCGCGGCCGCAGCGCAACACCCTCGCTCTGCTGGCCGACGCGCTCGACCTCACCGGCTCGGCCCGCGAGGCGTTCCTGAACTCGGCCACGAACCGCAACCTCGGCCCGCGGCACGACAGCGTGGCCCGCCGCTCCCGGCACGTGGAGAGTCCGGTCGTCGCGCCGCTGCCGGTGCCGAGCCACGCGGCCCGCACCGCGCTGCCGCTGCCCACGATGCCGCCCCTGGTCGGGCGCGACGCGGACATCGCCGAGCTGCTGGGCCTGCTCGGGCCGAGCGCGGCCGAGGTCATCGCGCTGATCGGGATGGCCGGGGTCGGCAAGACCGGGCTCGCGCACGCGGTTGCGCACCGTACGGTGGCCCGCGGCTGGACCGCGGTCTCGGTGACCGTCACGAACATCTCCCAGCCCACCGACATCTTCTCCGCCGTCGCGGCCGTCTTCGGCGTGGCCCGGGCCGAGGAGCTCATCGAGCGCTTCGGCGACCATCAGCACGGTGAACGGACGCCGGCCGCCCTGCTGGTGCTCGACGGGGTGGACCACTCGCCCCGGGCCGCGGCCGAGGCCATCGCGTGGCTGCGGGCCCGGGTGCCGGCCCTGCGCGTGCTGGTCACCAGCCGCCGCCCGCTCGCCGGGGACCTGCCGGGCGTCGTGGACTGGCAGGTGCACCCGCTCGAGGTGCCGGCCGGGCGGCGGCTCGGCCCGGCGGAGCTGCGCCGGGTGCCGGCCGTGGCGCTGTTCGTGGAGCGGCTGCGGGCGGTCCGGCGCGAGCCGGTCCGGGACGACGAGCTGGCCACGATCGCGGAGCTGGTGCGCCGGTTCGACGGGCTGCCGCTCGCCATCGAGCTCGCGGCCGCGCGCGGGCGGGTGCTGGAGCTCGGGGAGCTGCTGGCGCGGTACGGCAACCGCGTCCTCGACCTCGCCGCCACCGACCCGGCCGGCCGCCGGCTGCGCGACGCCGTCGCCGACAGCTACGCGCTGCTGGCCGAGCACGAGCAGGCGGCCCTGCGCCGGCTGTCGACATTTCGCGGGAAGTGGTCGGTGGAGCTGGCCGAGGCGCTGCTCGACGGGGTGGTCGACGACGTCGAGGCGGTGCTCGACCGGCTGGTCGGGCTGGGGCTGGTGAGCGTGCGCGGCCCTGGCGACCTGCGCTTCCGGCTCCTCGACGTGGTCTTCGACTTCGCCGCCGAGCGCTGCGCCGACGCCGGGGAGCTGCGCCCCGCCCGGCTGCGGCACGCCGAGGTCGTCACGCGCGCGGCGGTGCGGATCTCGGCCGAGCTGACCGGCCCGGGCAGCGCCGCGGCGGTGCTGCGGCTGGACTACCTCAACACCGACATTCGCACGGCGCTGCGGTACGCCTCCGTCCGTGAGCCCGAGCTCGCGCTGCGGCTCGCCGGGGCCATCCCGCGCTGGTGCCGGCTGCGGGGGCGCGACGTCGAGGGCTTCCACCTGCTGCGGCGGCTCCTCGACGACCGGCGCGCGGCGGGCTGCGATCCCGTGACCCGGGCCTGGGCGCAGGTCGGCGCGGCGATGCTCGCGACGGCGCACGGGCGCGGGGTCGGCGAGCTGTGCGCGACCGAGGCGGCCCTGGCCGTGCTCGCCGCGCGGGGCGACGTCACCGGCGAGCTCACCGCGCGGGCCGTCCTCGCCGGGATCTGGCAGGCGCTCGGCGGCAGCGACGAGGCCCGCGGGCACAACGAGGCCGCCCTCAGCCTGGCCATCCGCTCCGGGCGGGCGCGCGAGATCGCGGTCGTGCAGAACAACCTCGCCTGGCACGACGTGCTCGCCGGCGACCTGGCCGCGGCCGGGCGGCGGCTCGAGGGCGCGGGGCGGCGCGCGCTGGAGGCGGGCGACATCCGGCTGCGGGCGCTCACCGAGGCCAACCTCGCCGAGATCGCCCGGCTCGACGGCCGCTTCGATGAGGCGATCGCGCTGGCCCGGCGGGCCGCGACCGCGATCGCCGAGGTCGGCGACCCCACGCACCGGATCCGGGTGCTGGGCACCCTCGGCCAGGCGTTCGCCGAGAGCGGGCAGGCGGGCGAGGCGTCCGCGGTGCTGTCCGAGCTCGCCGCGGTGCCCGGCAGCGCGGGCATGGCGGCGCTCGTCAACGGCTATCTGGCGCTGGCGCGCGGGGCCCGGGCCGCGGCCGCGGCCGCGTTCGAGTCGGCCGCGAACCTCCTGGCCGGCCGCGACGACGTCCGCGACGTGCTCGAGGCGCTCGTCGGCCTGGCGGTGAGCGCCGAGCCGGCGGGGCGGGAGCGGGCGCTGTCGGATCTCGCGGGGGTGCGGGAGCGGGCCCGGATCCGCCTCCTGCCGCGCGAGCATCGGCTGCTCGACCGGCTTGTGGGCACGGACGAAGACCCCCTGGGTGCGTTGACACGCCGGCCCACCTAACTTCGTCCGTGCCGGAAAAACGCTAGACGAGGCACAAGCGGACGAAAGTGGCAAGTCGGACCTTCGTTCCGGACCTGCCGGTGGTTCTGCCGGTGCCCGATTTGTCGACCAGCATCGACGGGCGTAATGGTTGAGGGGTGCCTCAGGCGGCAGTGCGCATCGACGGAACGCCGGAGGTGGCGTCCGGGCGGACCGCGTCGCGGATGGTCCGCAGGCCGCCGAGCAGGGTCTCCAGCTCGGCCGAGCTCAGGCGCCCGGTGAACCACTGCTCGATCAGGGCGACGTGGCCGGGCAGCACCTCGCGCATCTTGGCCAGCCCGCGCTCGCTGATGACGGTGAAGGAGCCGCGGCGGTCGGTCGGGCAGGCCCGGCGCGCGGCCAGGCCGTCGCGCTCGAGGCGGTCGACCACGCGGGTCACGCCGCTCGTGGACAGGCCGGTCTGCGCGGCGAGGTCGGTCATGCGCAGCTCGCCGCCCGGGGAGCGGGCCAGGCGCACCAGCACCTCGAAGTCGACGTTGCCGAGGCCGTGCTCGGCGAGCTGGACGTTGAGCCGCGCGTTCACGCCGGTGAAGGCCTCCACGAACAGCCCCATGGCGGTGATTCGCGGATCTTCCAGCATTTCGTCGGTCACGGTGCGAGTCTAACAGAGAACTTGACGGACGAGAGTCTGCTGAGTGTATATTTGCGGCGACAATCTTCTTCGCAACAGCACAACCGAGGGAGTCACCATGACGGCACCCACCAACACCCGCGATTACAACGGCCTCACCATCCCGACCGCCGGCAAGTTCGAGATCGACCCGGCCCACACGCGGGTCAGCTTCGTCGCCCGGCACATGATGGTCAGCAAGGTGCGCGGCGGCTTCACCAGCGCCAGCGGCAGCATCGTCGTCGCCGAGGACCCGCTGGAGTCGACCGTCGAGGTCAGCATCGACGCGGCCAGCATCGACACCGGCGTGGCGGACCGGGACGGCCACCTGCGCAGCCCCGACTTCCTGCACGTGGAGCAGTGGCCGACCCTCACCTTCAAGAGCACGCGCGTCGTGGGCCTGTCCGGCAACGAGTTCAAGCTCGTCGGCGACCTGACCATCCGCGACGTCACGCGCGAGGTCGAGCTCGACGTGGAGTTCGAGGGCCACGCGAAGAGCCCGTGGGGCCAGGAGGTCATCGGCTTCTCCGCGACGACCGAGATCGACCGCGAGGAGTTCGGCATCACCTGGAACCAGGCCCTCGAGACCGGCGGCGTGCTCGTCGGCAAGAAGGTCAAGATCGAGATCGGCGCCGAGGCCGTCCGTCAGGGCTGACGCCGAACCGGCGATTGGCCAGGCTTTGCCGGATATAGCGGCAAGGCCGGAGTTTGACCATCGTGCAGAGGGTGGGCGAAATCTCCCACCCTCTGCAAGGTTCTGCTCACCCCCTGCTGCCATCACGTCCGTTTTGTCCCTAGCGATACCTCTGGAACTCCTCCTAACGTGAGGGGTCCAAGAGGGGGCCAGGGGGCGAGGCATGGGCCAGGACGTCACACGGGGTGCTTTCTCGCGTGAGGACCGCGCTCGATACCGGCGCAAGGTACGCCGCTGCCTCGACGTCTTCGCGCTCATGCTCAACGACTTCAGCTTCGACTCCGACCGGCCCATGACGGGCCTGGAGATCGAGGTCAACCTGATCGACCCGGACGCGCAGCCCGCCATGCGCAACGCCGAGGTGCTGGCCGACCTGGCCGACCCGTCGTTCCAGACCGAGCTGGGCCAGTTCAACCTCGAGATCAACGTCGCGCCGCGGGTCATCGAGGGCGACGGCCTGGAGGTGTACGAGCGCGAGGTCCTCGCCAGCCTCCTGCACGCCGACGAGCGGGCCCGCAAATCCGACGCGCGCCTGGTGCTGATCGGCATCCTGCCGACGCTGCGGCCCGAGCACCTGGTGCTCGCGAACATGTCGAACGACCCGCGGTACATGCTGCTCAACGACCAGATCATCAACGCGCGGGGCGAGGACATCGCGCTCGACATCCGCGGGCACGAGCGGCTCGAGGCGCAGTCGGACTCCATCGCCGGCGAGTCGGCGTGCACGAGCGTGCAGTTCCACCTCCAGGTCGCGCCGGAGGCGTTCGCGCAGGCGTGGAACGCGTCGCAGGCGATCGCGGGCATCCAGGTCGCCGTCGGGGCCAACTCGCCGTTCCTCTTCGGCCGGCGCCTGTGGGCCGAGACCCGCATCGCGCTGTTCGAGCAGGCCACCGACACGCGGCCGGAGGAGCTCAAGGCGCAGGGCGTGCGGCCGCGGGTCTGGTTCGGGGAGCGCTGGATCACCTCGATCTTCGACCTGTTCGAGGAGAACGTGCGGTACTTCCCGCCGCTGCTGCCCATCACCGAGGACGAGGACCCGGTCGCGGTGATCGAGGCCGGCGGCGTGCCCCACCTGGGCGAGTTGCGGCTGCACAACGGCACGATCTACCGCTGGAACCGGCCGGTGTACGACATCATGAACGGCCGCCCGCACCTGCGCGTCGAGAACCGGTGCCTGCCGGCCGGCCCGACCGTCGTCGACCAGCTCGCCAACGCCGCGTTCTACTTCGGGCTGGTGCGGGAGCTGTGCGAGCAGGACCGGCCGATCTGGACGCAGATGTCGTTCTCGGCGGCCGAGGAGAACTTCCACGTCGCCGCCCGCGAGGGGCTGGACGCGCGCGTCTGGTGGCCCGACCTCGGCGAGGTGCCGGTCGGCGACCTCGTGCTGCGCGAGCTGCTGCCGCTCGCCGAGGCCGGGCTGGACCGCTTCGGCGTGGCGCCCGCGACCCGCGACCGGCTCCTCGGGGTCATCGAGGGCCGGTGCCGCACCGGGGTCAACGGCGCCGCCTGGCAGACGCGCGTCGTGGCCGACCTCGAGGAGCGCGGTCTCTCGCGGTCCGACGCGCTGCGGACGATGCTGCAGCGGTACGCCGAGGGCCTGCACGAGAACGTGCCCGTGCACACCTGGCCGATCTAGAGACCCATCGAGCGCGAGATGATCATGCGCTGGACCTCGGACGTGCCCTCGCCGATCTCCAGGATCTTGGCGTCGCGGTACATGCGCCCGACCGGCGTCTCGTTCATGAAGCCGTATCCGCCGTGCACCTGCGTCGCCTCGCGCGCGTTGACCATGGCGGCGTCGCTGGACGCGAGCTTGGCGATGGCCGCCTGGCGCTTGAAGTCGCGCCCGGTGACCAGGCGGCTCGCCGCGTCGTAGTAGGCCAGCCGCGCGGTGTGCGCCCGGCTCTCCATATCCGCGATCTTGAACTGGATCGCCTGGTACTCCCCGATCGCCTTGCCGAACGCGCGCCGCTGCCGCGCATAGGCGACGGACTCGTCCACGCAGCCCTGCGCGAGGCCGACCCCGAGCGCGGCGAACGCGACCCGGCCCTCGTCCAGGATGCGCAGGAACTGGGCGTAGCCGCGGCCCCGCTCGCCGAGCAGGTTCTCGGCCGGCACGCGCACGTCGTCGAAGCTCAGCTCGTGGGTGTCCGAGGCGCACCAGCCGACCTTGGAGTAGGCGGGCTGGACGGTGAACCCGGGCGTCCCGCTCGGCACGATGATGGCCGTGAGCTCCTTGCTGCCGTCGGGGTTGACGCCGGTGACCGCGGTGACCGTGACCAGCGCGGTGATGTCGGTGCCGGAGTTGGTGATGAAGGCCTTGGAGCCGTTGATCACCCACTCGCCGGTCTCCTGGTCGAGCACCGCGCGGGTCTGGGTGCCGGAGGCGTCGCTGCCGGCCCCGGGCTCGGTCAGGCCGAACGCGGCCAGGGCCTCGCCCGAGGTGAGCTTGGGCAGCCAGCGCTCCTTCTGGGCCGGCGTGCCGTACCGATAAATGGGCATGGCGCCGAGCGAGATCCCGGCCTCCAGGGTCACCGCGATCGAGGAGTCGACGCGGGCCAGCTCCTCCAGGGCGATGCACAGGGCGAAGTAGTCGCCGCCCATGCCCCCGTACTCCTCCGGGAACGGCAGCCCGAACAGCCCCATCTTGCCCATCTGGCGGACCAGGTCGTAGGGGAAGGCGTGCCGCTCGTAGTAGTCGCCGATCACCGGCGCGACGACGTCGTGGGCGAACTCGCGAACGCTCTCGCGCAGCGCCTCGAGCTCCTCGCCGAGCATGAAGTCGACCATGACAAATGCCCTTCTAAACCGGAGTCACGCCGTGACGGCGACGGGAGAACGTGCGGTCCTTGGCCCGGGCCGCGGTGAAGCGGCGCACCAGCTCGCCGCGCAGGGCCGCCGGCTCGACGATCGTGTCGACGACGAGCTCGCTGGCCAGCCGCATGATGTCGATGTCGCGCTCGTAGTCGGCGCGCATCCGCGCCACGAACGCGGCCCGCTCGCCCTCGTCCGCGATCGCGGCGATCTTGTTCGCGTAGACCGCGTTGACCGCCGCCTCCGCGCCCATCACGGCGATCTTGGCGGTCGGCAGCGCGATGGTGGCGTCGGGCTCGAAGCCCGGGCCGGCCATCGCGTAGAGGCCGGCACCGTAGGCCTTGCGCATGACCACGCAGATCTTGGGTACCGTCGCCTCGGAGATGGCCGTGATCATCTTGGCCCCGTGGCGGATGATGCCCTGCTTCTCCACCGCCGAACCCACCATGAAGCCGGGAACGTCGGCCAGGAACAGCAGCGGCACGTTGAAGGCGTCGCAGAGCTGGACGAACCGCGTCGCCTTGTCGGCGGAGTCGACGAAGAGCACGCCGCCCTTGAACATCGAGTTGTTGGCGACCACCCCGACCACCCGCCCGTCGAGGCGGCCGAAGCCGACGGTGAGCTCGCGGGCCCACAGCGCGTGGATCTCGAAGAAGGAGCCCTCGTCGAGCAGGCCCTTGACGACCTTGCGCATGTCGAAGGCCTGGCGCTCGCTCGCCGGGATCTCGGGCAGGCCGGTCTCGGCGCGGGCCTCGGCGACCGGGGGCTCGGCGGTCCAGTTCGACGGGAGGTAGGAGAGGTAGTGCCGGATGGTCTCGATCGCGTCGTGCTCGGTCTTGCACAGGAAGTGCCCGACGCCGCTCTCGGCGCAGTGCACCCGGGCGCCGCCCATCGCCTCGAGGGTGGTCTTCTCGCCGGTGACCATCTCGACCATGCGGTCGGACCCGAGATACATCGAGGCGTTGCCCTCGACCATGGCCACGACGTCGCAGAAGGCCGGGATGTAGGCGCCGCCGGCCGCGGAGGGCCCGAAGAGCGCGCAGGCCTGCGGGATGCTGCCGCTGGCCCGGACCTGGGTGTGGAAGATCTTGCCGGCGCCGCGCCGGCCGGGGAAGAGCTCGACCTGGTCGGTGATTCGCGCGCCGGCGGAGTCCACGAGATACACCATCGGGACACCGGTGTCGTAGGCCCGCTCGATGATGCGAATGATCTTCTCGACGGTGCGGGCGCCCCAGGATCCGGCCTTGACGGTGGAGTCGTTGGCCATGAGGCAGATCGGCCGCCCGTCGACGGTCGCCGCTCCGGTGATCACGCCGTCGGCCGGGAGGCCGTCGGCCAGGGCGTTGGCGTAGAGCCCGTCCTCGACGAAGGATCCCTCGTCGACGAGCAGGGCGACGCGTTCGCGGGCGAAAAGCTTGCCGCGGGCGGCATTGGCCGCGTGGTACTTCTCCGCGCCGCCGGCCTCGACCCGCTTGCGCGTCTGACTGAGGGCATCACCCTCCATGGTGCGACCTCCGCGTCGGCTGCCTGAACGATCGTTCATGTCTAACGATCGTTCAGGTTAGCCGACGCGGAGGTGAAGTTCCAACAGCGTGGACTTCTTCGCTGCTACGACGGACCACTTCCGGACACGGGTCGGCGTGCGCCATGGGGTCCGGGTACCCCCTGCGGATCAGGGGGTACCGCTATCGCGTCAGCAGGAGTAGGCCAGCGCCCCGCCCGAGCTCTGCGCCTGCGAGAAGCCCAGGATCGAGACCGCGTTGCCGCTGATGTTGACCGGCAGCTGGATGGTGGTGTTGGCCTGGTTGCCGTTGAGCAGGCCCGCGTTGAACCCGGTGGTCCAGTCGCCGCAGCCGCCCTTCACCGCGGTGGCCCCGCCGTTGCCCATGCCGTTGCCCCGGCCGTCGTGGTGACGGTGGTGACGACGGCCGCCGTTGTCCCAGCCGCCGTTGTCGTCGCCGTTGCCGTTCCCGTTGCCGTCGTACCCGTTGTCGCCGTTCGCGGCGGCGTTGCCGTAGCCCGGGTTGCTGGCGGCGGACAGGCCCGCGCCGGTGCCGTTGTGGTGCTTCTTGCCGGTCTTGGCGTGCTCGCCCAGGTCGATCGACTTCTTCTTGCTCGCCTTGTGCGTCTTCGACGCGTTGTTGGCGGCCGCACCGGTGTCGCTGGCGTCGCCGGACGCGTTGGAGTAGGCACCGTTGCTCTGGCCGTTGTCGTCGCCGTAGCCGCCGTTGGCGTTGCCGTTGCCGCCGTAGCCGCCGTTGCCGTTCCCGTTGCCGTTGCCGTTCCCGTGGCCGTGGCCATGGCCGTGGTGGCCGCCGCCGTTGCCCTGGCCCTGGCCGTCGCCCATGCCGCCGTCACCCTTGTAGGCGACCGCGCCGCCGCCGCAGCTGGCGCTCGAGAAGCCGAGGATGGCGATCGAGTTGCCGCAGAGGTTGATCGGCAGCTGGAGCGTGGTGTCCAGCTGGTTGCCGTTGAGCAGGCCGGCGTTGTAGCCGGTGGTGTGGCTCGCCTCGGTGGTCGCGCTCTCGGTCTGGGCGCTCTCGCCCTTGACCGCCCAGGCGCCGCCCTGGCTGGAGGCGCCCGCGAAGCCCAGCAGCGCGATCGCGTTGCCGGAGATGTTGACCGGGGCCTGCAGCGTGGTGTCGAACTGGTTGCCGTTGAGCAGGCCGGCGTTGTAGCCCGTCGTCCAGTCCTCGGTCCGGTTCGCGGCGCTCTCGGTGTAGTCGCCGTTGGCGGCGGCGTTGTAGTCGCCACCGTTGCCGTTGCCGTTGCCCTGGCCGTTGCCGCCACCGTGGTGACGGTGGTGACGACGGCCGCCGTTGTCCGAGCCGTTGACGTGGCCCTTGACGGCGGTCGCGCCGCCGGCCGAGGAGGCGCTGGAGAAGCCGAGCACCGAGACGGCGTTGCCGCTCACGTTGACCGGCACCTGCAGCGTGGTGTCGAGCTGGTTGCCGTTGGCCACACCGGCGTTGTAGCCGGAGGTCCAGTCCTCGGTGGTGGCGCTCTCGGTGGCGCTGGCGCTCTCGGTCTTGACCGCGGTGGCGCCGCCGCCGCAGTTCGCGTCGGCGAAGCCGAGCACGGCGATCGAGTTGCCGCAGACGTTGACCGGCACCTGCAGCGTGGTGTCGAACTGATTGCCGTTCAGCAGACCGGCGTTGTAACCCGTCGTCCAGTCGGCGTGCGCGGCCCCGCCCGAGACGAGCAGGAAGCCCGCGGAAAGCACACCCACGTTGAGCGACTTACGAACCCACGTCTTCATGGGGATTTGAGACCCTTCGGTAGTTATTGATCCTCGGTACTGCAAGGAAGTGGGCGCGGTACGGAGTCATGAACCCGCGTGCGGGCAGGCTCTATCCGGCTCCGCCCTGTCGACGTGCGCCCTGGTTGTTTCGTGTTGCGTATTTCAGATGCCGCGATGTGCTCAATGCGGGTCCGCTTAGACCTAGGCAACGTTCCGTCGGCCCGCAACGCGTCGCGGCGGCTGGCCCGGAACGGCCTCAGTCGGGTGAGACTGTCGGCTTCTCGGCTGCTAGCAGCCGCAATTCGACGTCCTCGACCGCGTCCGGCCGGAAGGTCAGCACCTTCGTGCCGACCGGCGCGGCGGGCAGCACGGCGGCGGAGCCACTCTCGTGGTTGAGGCCCGAGCCGGAGCTCGGCAACCCCGAGGCGAGGCCGGCCGCCGGCGGCGCCGGAATGGGCGCCGGGCGGGGCAGCAGCGGCACGTGGTTCGCGCCCTGCGCAACGTTCCGGTCCACGACCGGCATGGCGTGCGCGCCGTTCAGCGCCTCGGCGGCCCGCAGGACGCGGAGGCGGTCGGCGGCACGTGCGGCGACGGCCGGGTCGACGCCGGCACGGGAGGTGCCGGTCGCCGCGGCGGCGATGTCGCTCGCGGACCCGACCCGGACCGGCACGGCCTGGACGGCCGGCTCCTGCATCCGCTTCTGGTGGGTCCTGGTGATGCCGGCCTTTGCCGGCCTCTTGGTGCTCGTGTGCTTGACACTCGACACGTCATCCGTCGTCGAGCGGGCCGCGCGGTCCACGGTTTGGACCGGCGCCTTCGTGAGTGTCACCGTCCGGTACACGGTCCCGGTCACGGCCCCGGTGACCGTACCGGTCACGGGTGCGGCGGCCTGCGCCACCGGGCTCAGCACCGTGAGCACGGTGCTGGTCAGCAGGTCACCTTGCTGGTGGTCCGGACCCGGTTGCGGCCGGGCCGGCCGGTGCTGGAGAACCTGGTGCTGGTCGCCGCTCATGCCGGTGTGCCGCGCGCCGCCGTCGCCGATGAGCAGGTTGGTCACCGGCGTGAGCAGCGTGGGCTGGTCGGAGTCGATCGAGCCGCTGGAGGCGTGCGCCGCGGAGGCCGACAGCAGCCAGGCGACACCGGCGAACCCGGCGACCACCAGACCGCGAACGGCGTATTTCGCGCAGCGGGAAACGGCCGGCAGCGAAGCCGTGCGCGGGTTGCGCTCGCTCCTCGACTGGGCCATGTCCGCCTCTCAGTACGGGCTCAATGTCGGGCATACGCCCCACATGTGACTCTTTCCGTACTGAGCAACGAACCGCCCCGGCCGGGGACACGCCACAACACCGGGCGAATCGGACACAAGCCTCACAGGGGGAGTCTCGGACCCGCTTTCAGCACTCCCGACGGCAGCTCCCGCCCCACGATCTCCTGGGCCAGGCGCGCGGCCTCGATCAGCGCTCCGAGGTCGATTCCGGTGTCGTACCCCATGTCGTGCAGCATGTGCACGACCTCCTCGGTCGCCACGTTGCCGGTGGCGCCCGGCGCGTAGGGGCACCCGCCGAGCCCGCCCACGCTCGCGTCGAACTCGGTGATCCCCAGCCGCATCGCGGTCAGGATGTTGGCCAGCGCCGTGCCCCGGGTGTTGTGGAAGTGCAGCAGCAGCGGCAGGTCCGGGTGCCGTTCACGCACCGGCCCGATGACGTCCTCGACCCGCCGCGGCGTGCCCATCCCGGTGGTGTCGCCGAACGCGACCCGGTCGGCGCCGTCGGCCACCACACGGTCGACGATCCCGGCGACCCGCTTGGGGTCGATGTCGCCCTCGAAGGGGCAGCCGAAGCTGGTCGCGATGATCACCTCGGCGCTCGCGCCGGCCGCGTGGAGCAGATCGATCAGCCCGGCGATGTCGTCCAGCGACTCGTCGGTCGAGCGGTTCACGTTGCGCCGGTTGTGCGTGTCCGACGCGGAGACGACGACCTCGATCTCGGTGAACCCCGCGGCGATCGCGCGCTCGGCACCCTTCGTGTTGGGCACGAGGGCGCTGTACCGCACGCTGGGGTTCTTCTTCGCCCGCTCCCACACCTCGCCGGCGTCGGCCATCTGCGGGATCGCCTTGGGATGGACGAACGAGACCGCCTCGATCCGCCCGACCCCGGTGCCGGAGAGCGCGTCGAGCAGCCTGACCTTGTCGGCGGCCGGGACGGGGTCCTCGTTCTGCAGCCCGTCGCGCGGGGCCACCTCACGCATCGAAATCATTGCTTCGTCCTCATGCGTCCGACGATTCCAGTGTCGTAGTCGCCGCTGGTGAACTCGGGGTTGTCCAGCAGCTCGGTGAAGAAGGGCAGGTTCACCTTCGGCCCGACGACCTTGAAGCCGGCGACGGCGGCGCGCAGCTTGTCCAGCGCGTCGGCCCGGTCGGCGCCGTGCACGATCAGCTTGGCCAGCAGCGAGTCGTAGTTCGGCGTCACGATGTTGCCGTTGGCATACCCGGAGTCGACCCGAACACCCTCGCCGGCGGGCTCGGTCCACGTAGTGATCGCGCCGGGCCCGGGCATGAAGCGCTTGGGGTCCTCGGCGTTGACCCGCACCTCGATCGCGTGCCCGGTGACCGCGAGCGCGTCCGGGTCGAAGCTCGGCGCGAGCCCGGAGGCGACCCGCAGCTGCTGCTCGACCAGGTCGACGCCGAACACCGCCTCGGTGATCGGGTGCTCGACCTGCAGCCGCGTGTTCATCTCGAGGAAGTAGAACCGGCCCGCGTCGGGGTCGAAGAGGCACTCGACGGTGCCGGCGTTGCGATACGCGACCGCCTCGCCCGCTCGCACGGCCGCCGTCAGCAGGTCCGCGCGCTGCTGCGGGGTCAGCGCGGGCGAGGGGGTCTCCTCGACGAGCTTCTGGTTGCGCCGCTGCACGGAGCACTCGCGCTCGCCCAGCGCCACGACACGCCCGTCGGCCAGACCCAGAATTTGTACCTCGATGTGCCTGACCCGCGGGAAGTAGCGCTCGATCAGCACGGAGCCGTCGCCGAACATCCGCTCCGCGAACGCGCGCACCTTGTCGTATTCGGCCCGCAGCCCGTCGGCGTCGTTCGCGACCGCCATGCCCATGCCCCCGCCGCCGGCCGCGGCCTTGACCATCACCGGGAACCCGATCGCCTCGGCCGCCCGCAGGGCCGCGTCCGCGCTCGTCGCCGGGTCGGTCGTGCCGGGCGCCACCGGTACCCCCGCCGCCGCCATCAGATTGCGAGCGTTGATCTTGTCGCCCATCGCCGCGATGGCCTCCGGCCCCGGCCCGACCCAGATCAGCCCGTTGTCCACCACGGCCTGGGCGAAGGCCGCGTTCTCCGACAGGAAGCCGTATCCGGGGTGGATGGCCTCGGCGCCGGTCGCCTTCGCCGCGGCGAGCACGGCCTCGGCGTTGCGATACGACTGGGCCGGGTTCGCGGGGCCGATCGGCACCGCCTCGTCGGCCTCCCGGACGAAGGGCAGATCGGCGTCCGCCTCCGAGTGCACCGCGATGGTCCGGATGTTGAGTCGGCGCGCGGTGCGCAGGACCCGGCGGGCGATCTCACCCCGGTTGGCGACGAGCAACGAGGTCAGCATGTTTCTCCTGTGGACAAGTCTGTGGAAAGGAATGCAGCGACCCTGTGGATAACCAGATTTTGGCTGGTCAACACGGTGACGCCTGTCGTTGTGCGTTCAGCCTCACGACGCATCCCGGTCCACCGCTCGTTACCCCTTTTCCGCCTCTGACCCCTGCAGCGCCGACAGCGTCGCGGCCCGCAGCAGCTCGGCGCGGCGGACGCGGTCGACCTCGCCGCCCAGGAACGGCGTCGAGTTCATGAGACCGAACGCGGCGTGGGCCAGCACGCGGGCTTCCCCGTCGTTGAGCTCCCCGCCACGCAGGGCGGTGAGCGTGGCGACCCACTCCTCGACGTAGAGGCGCTGGAGCCGGCGGATCTGGCGCCGCGGCTCCTCGGGCAGCCGGTCGAGCTCGTGCAGGTGCAGCGCGATGACCGCGGGGTTGGCCAGCGCGAACTCGACGTGGAAGTCGACGAGCGCGGCGAGCGCGGCCCGCGGGTCGTCGCCCGCCTCGGCGATGTGCGCCTGACCGCCGGCGAGCAGCTGCTCGCTGACGGGGATGAGCGCGGCGGCGAGCATGGCTTCCTTGCCCGCGAAGTGGTGGTAGAGCGCGGGCCCGGTCACGCCGGCGGCCGCCCCGATGTCGTCCATGGACACACCGTGATACCCGCGCGCGGCGAACAGGCCGACGGCGATCTCGAGGATCTCCTCGCGCCGGGAACGCCGCCCGGCACCGCGAGTCTGAGCGGGCGGACGTACGGCTTGCCGTTCCAGCGTCATTGGGAAAGCCTATCCTCCTGTCAAGCCTCGGACTGAACGCTCGTTAAGTCAATCACACCTCGTCACTGCCCCTGCGCCGACCCACCCTTGCGTCAACCCGCGCCCGCCGCACCCCCTGTTTCGACGCTTCCACCAAGCCGTTCCCCCTCGCACGACGTGGTCATGTCGCGGCGGAAGTCGAGCAAGAAGGCTCGGGCAGGATCTTGGGGTAGGCCGCAGGGGCCACGGCGGCGGGACTCCGTGGCCAGGTCGCAATGTCGCGGCCACAGAGCCCGCAGCCCACCGGAACCGCAGCCGCATAGCCCTCCGTCCGCCGAAACCGCGGCCGCTCAGCCCGCCGGAAACGCCATCTCTTGCACAGCCCTCCCGGGCCACGCAGCGCGCCGCTCAGTCACCCGCGCGCGACCAGACCGCGCAAACCGCACGAAAGCCCCGAAATCCCCCCACAGGACCCCGGCTAACCACTCATGTCGGATATATCCGCGGCAGGGTATAAATCCGATTAGGGAGACCGTCAATAGGTGTCAGGGCTGTCGTCGTGTTGTGGGGATGCCGGCCCATCGGTAGTGGGTGCGGGCTTCGCGGATGCGTGTGGGGAGGGTGACGATGGCGGCGGCGAGGTGGTGGTGGAAGTCGATGATGGCTGGGTGGCGGTCGGTGTGGCGGCGGGGTTTGCCGAACCCGTTGAGCCGGGTGTGGTCGGCTTCTACGACCCAGCGTCGGCCGGTTTGGATGGGTGCTGGTCGGCCGCGGCGGGCGATGCGGCCGGTCCAGGCTCGTCCGGCGAGGAGTTGCCGGGTCGGGATGGAGTTGTAGCCGGCGTCGAGGTGCACGGTCGCGGTGTCCGGCCAGCGGCCGCCGATTTGTGTGTGGGCGGCGTTGAGGGTCGGGCCGGGCAGCGGCCCGTCGTGCCGGTTCGCGCCCGGCGGCGACGATGCCGGGCGGGACTCCGCCGGCGTCGGTGACGACTGAGCGTTTCCGGCCGTCTTTGCCCCGGTCGGCCGGGGGCCGGCCCACATGCGCGCCGCCGGATACGGCTCTTGGTGATGCACCCGTCCACGGCCAGGTCGGTCAGTTGCAGCCCGATCATCCGATCGAACGCGGCCAGGACCAGCGCGTGGACCCGCTCGCCGAGGCCGGCCGCCGCCCAGGCCTTCAGCCGGCGGCGGATCGTGGCGTCCGAACAGCCCGGCCCGGCGATCCGCTCATAACCCCGGCCCGTGCACCAGGGCCTCGATGAGACGCTCGAACACCACCCGATCCGGAATGCGGCGACGGTGGCAGCCGAGCGGATGGGCCGGGTCGACGTCACCACGACGGGTAACAGCGCGGCGAACTCGATCCACAACGGTTCCAGCAGCGATGATGGAAGCACGGGCACGGGACATCCTGTCGGTCACAGAGCGTAGAGAACTCCCATGATCGATGGACCCCGTGCCCACTCCGTACATCAACGCCCCAGCGCGGCAGCAAGCCAACCAGCTACTCGGACAGATACTTGCCCCGAACCTCATCGGCCTCGTCGGACCGCCCCTGCGCCTCCAGCGACTCCGCCAGCATCCACGCCGAGTTCTGCTCCAACTGCGACCCTCGCGGCACCGCCCCCAGCACCGAACGCAGCCGAGCCTCGGCCCCCGCCGGGTCGCCCGCGCGCATCAGCGTCTCCGCGTGCAGGAAGTCGGCGTCGAGGGCGTCGCTCAGGGAGCCGATCGCGCGCAGCGCCTCCGCCGCGCTCGCCGAGCGGGTCGCGGCGTCGTCCAGGCGGCCCGCGCCGATGTGGATGCGCGCCGCGTCGGTGTCGAGCATGGCGCGCTGCCAGATCAGCCAGGGCTCGGACTCGTCCACGGTGCCGTCGAGGGAGCGGGCCAGGGCGTCGGCCTCGGACAGGGCGTCCAGCGCCGCCGGGATGTCGCCCGCCCAGCGCAGGGAGAGTGCGCGCAGGCGCCGGGTGTACATCTCGGCCTGGATGATGCCCGCCGCGCGGAACGCCTCCGCCGCGGCCGCGAACCGGTCGGCGGCCTGGGCGTCGCGGTCGGCCTCGTAGAGCAGCTGAGCCGCCTCCTGCAGCATCCGGCCGCGGGCGGGCAGGTTGTCGTAGCCGTCGAGGTTGGTCGCCAGCGTCTCGAGCAGGCCAAGCGCGAGGTCGAGCTCGCCGAGCTCGCGGTAGACGCGGGAGAGCAGGTAGCGGGTCTGGTCCGCCTGGTCCTGGGCGCCGGCCCGGTCCAGCGCGTCGAGCGCGCTCTCCGCGGCCTCGGCCGCGTCCATGGACTGGCCGGCCTGGTGGTAGGCGCTGGCGAGGTCGTAGCGCAGCAGCGCCGCGGGCACGTCCTCGCCGTGGGCCACGTGGTCGGCGACCGCCTCCACCAGGTCGTCGATCGCGCTGTCGGGGCGGTCGGCGGCAAGGCGGGAGCGGGCCCGGCCCACGAGGGCGGACAGGCGGTAGTTGCGGTCGGAGGCGAGGGCGAGCGCCTGGTCGAACCCGGCGGTCGCGTCGTCGAAGCGCTCGAGGTTGCCCAGCGCGTGGGCGCGGATCAGCGCCGGGATGCCTGCGGCGGGCGGGGTGCCGATCTCGGCGTATCCGCGCAGCGCCTCCTCCGCCGCGACCACCGACTCGTCGTAGCGCTCGAGCACGAGCAGGGCCCGGGCGCGCCGGGCCTGCAGCTCGGCCCGCAGCGTGGCCTTGGCCGGCCGCTCGTCGACGGCGGCGTCGACGGCCGCGAGCGCCTCCTCCGGCCGCTCCAGGCGCATGAACGCGCCCTCGGCCCGCAGCCGTGCCTCGGCCCGCAGGTCGGCGTCGGCGTCGGGGTGGGCGACGATCCGCTCGGTCAGCGCGGTGAGCTCGGCCAGCATCTCCTCGTCGGGCTGGCGGGCGAGCACCCCGCGGGAGTCGGCGGCCAGCGCCTGCAGGTCGTGGCCGAGCGCGCGGTGGGCCTCGGCGGTCTCGCGGAACAGGGTCTCGGCCGCCGCGCCGCCGTCGTCGCGGATGGCGGTGAGCCGGGCCCGGCCGTCGAGGCGGCGCACGGCCAGCTCGGCCGGCGGGTCGGGGTGCAGCTCGTCGAAGCGGGCGAACGCGGCCTCGACGGCGTCGATCCGATGCTCGTCGTAGAGCTGCCAGGCCCGATCCATGAGCGCCGTCGCGTCCGTGGGCAACTCCTCGACCGGCACGGACGGCACCACCACGGCCTCGGTGCGGCGCGCCACCGCGCTCAGCGGCAGGTGCCCGACCAGCGGCGCCGCGCCGAGCAGCGCCTCGATCCGCCCGGAGACCGCGTCCGAGCCGTTGCGCTCGTCGAACTTCGCGGCCCAGTCGCGGGCCCGCGCGGCCAGGTCGGCGCCGAGCTCGCCGGCGGTAGACGCGCCCAGCGGCAGGGCCGGGTCGAGCCGGCCGAGCAGCAGCGCCGACGCCGCACAGAACCACATCTCGGCCTGCGGGCTGGGCGAGCGCTCGAGCCACGGCAGGTGCCGCTGCACCATCTCCAGGCCGCGGGTCTCGTTGCCCGTCCGCGCGCAGAACTCGATGTGGTCGGCGACGCTCTGCATGTCGGCGAGGTTGCCGCGCAGCCGGCGGTAGGCCTGCCGGTGCGCGTCCGCCGCCTCGCTCAGCCGGCCGGTGCGCGCGTAGGGCACCATCAGCGAGGTCAGGATCGACTGCGGCTGCTCGACGCAGGTCAGCCGCCCGGCGAGCACCGGCGCGGCCATGGCCACCGCCTCCTCGTCGAGGCCCCGGCTGACGAGGTGGTCGACCTTCTCGCCCGGGTCGCACCCGGCGCAGTCGGAGTTGCCGTCGCGGGGCGCGGCGTTCCACTTCGCATACCAGTCGTCGGCCGACGGATCGCCCACGTGCGCGGCGACCTGGTAGCGGTAGGCGTAGACGGCGTGCAGGCTGTGCCCGCCCGCCCGGAACCGGCGCTCCATGTCGTCGAGCACGTCGTAGGTGCGCCCGAGGGGGACGGCGGGGAATTTCAGCAGGCCGTTGACCATGTACTTGAAATGCCAGAGCAGCATGTGCTCGTCCTGCTCGTCGAAGCGCTCCGGGTGCGCGTCATACTCCGCGCGGCACCACGAGAACGTCACGAACGACTTGGCCGTCTCACCGCCGTGCACGTAGGCCGTGGTCGCGAACAGCCGCGAGGCCAGCCGCAGCTCGTCGTGGCCGCCCGCGTCCGCGTGCTGCATCACCTGTTCGACCAGCGCGATCTGGGCCCCGCCGTAGGGCATCTGGTAGGCCTCGCGGAGCAGCGACCACAGCTCCTCTTCACTCTTCATGTCCGACCGCCTTGTTGAGCAGACCCAGGAAGGAGCCGTTGAGCAGCGCGGCGTCGGCCGGCCGCAGCGGATGATGGCCGAGCAGCAGGGCCTGGCCGTAGAGCCCCTCGACCGCGAGCCGGACCAGGTCCGCGTCGGGGATCTCGGTGACCCGCCGCACGAGCGGGTTGCGGTAGTTGAGCACCAGCTGGGAGCGGTCCTGCTCGTTGGTGCGGGCGAGGGCGTCGAGCACGTCGGCCCACACGTCGTCGACGCGCTCGCGGGTGGCCCGCAGCTCGGCCGCGAAGGAGGCCGAACGGCTGGTCAGGTACATCGCCGGGACCCCCGCCGGGTCGAAGGAGCGCAGCACCACCTCGCACCCGAGGCGGTCCAGCGCGCGCTGGGCCAGCTGCACGAACGGGCGCTTGGCCAGCTCGACCTCGGGCTCGAGCGCGTCGAAGGCGGTGCTGAGGTCGCCCGGCTCGACCCGCTCGATGAGCGCGCCCGGCTCCACGTGCGGCAGCCGCTCGATGATCTCGGTGTCGTAGATGTATCCGGCGTTGACCAGCGGCAGCCCCTGCGCCGCGGCGACCGCGCCGATCTGGCGGAACTCGTCGAGCTGGGCCGAGTAGCGCACGAGCCCGTGCTGGGCCCGGAAGTCGGCGAGCGTCATCCGGCCGGTGTTGGTCTCCATCGGCCACCAGCGGTCGACCAGGCGCAGCATCTCGTCGTCGTGCAGCGCGAGCGCCTTGACCCCGAGGTGGTGCACGTCGAGGAACTCGCCCAGCCGGCGCGGGTTGCGCCCGGCGAGCTGCATCAGCCAGCCCCGCAACTGGTCGCCGAGGGCCTCGCGGGTCGCCTCCAGCAGCGAGTCCTCGTAGAGCGCCTCGCGGCTCGCGGTCGGGCGCAGCTCGCTGGTGTCGATCACGCAGCGGGCGAAGAACGCCCAGGGCGGCAGCACCCCCTCGGCCCCCTCGGCGAGCAGCATCCGCTTGAGATAGACCCGATGTCCGGCCCGAGCCGCCGGGTTGGCCGGCGTGGGCAGCACGAACGCGACCCCGGTGAGCCCGGACTCGGGCACCTTGAGGTCGATCACGTCGAAGGGAACAAAACCGAAGACTTCCCGGCAGTACTCACTGAGCCGCTCCCGGCGCCCCGCGGCCCCCGGCCGCCAGGGCAGCCCCTCGCCGCTGATCGGCACCCCGGCGATCTCGACCCGGAAGGGCAGCAGCGAGCCGTAGAGCGCGGCCAGCTCGGCGACGGTCAGCCGCTTCAGCCACTCCTCGGCGTCGCGGCGCGGGACGAGCGTGACCGTCGTGCCGATCTCGGCCCGATACTGGTTGTCGGTCTCGACGCTGTAGCGCCCGTCGGCGTAGCCCCGCCACAGCACCGCCGGCCCGTCCGCGGACCGGGTCAGCACCCGGATCTCGTCGGCGACGAGGAAGCAGGACAGCAGGCCGATGCCGAACTGCCCGAGGAAGTCGTGGCGGGCGAAGCCGAGGTCGTCGCGCTTGGAGCTGCGCCCGATGGTGGCGAGGAACTGGTGCACCTGCTCCTCGGTGAGCCCGATGCCGGTGTCGATGACCCGCAGGGTGCCGTCCCCGGTGACGTCGGGCGGCTCGATGGTGATCGCGGCCGGGGCGCCCGGGTCGGCCGAGCGGCGGGCCGTGATCGCATCGACGGCATTCTGCAGCAGCTCCCGGACGTAGACCCGGGGGCTCGCGTAGAGGTGGTGGCTGAGCAGGTCGACGATGCCGCGCAGGTCCACTTGGAACGTCCGATCCACGCGGGCACGCTACCTCGTGGGTGTGACATTTCCCGACCCGTTTCGGTCGCGGTGATCGTTCTGCTGGCGGTACACCTGGAAAATCTCCGGCCGTCATCGACTATCTTCGGCCGGTGAATCTTCCCGCCGCGGCCGCGAGCCTGACCGGTCTGTCCGTCGGGGACGCGCTGGGCGCCCCGTTCGAGATGAAGCCCGCGATGGCCGACGGCGCGGTGTTCGAGCCGCCGCCCGCGCCCTGGCGGTGGACCGACGACACGGAGATGGCCTGCACGCTGTTCGAGGCGCTGCGGCGCGACGGGCACGTGGACCAGGATCGCCTGGCCGTCGCGTTCGCCCAGCGCTGGAGCGCCGACCGCGGGTACGGCCGCGGCTCCGTCTCCCTGCTCGCCGACATCCGCGCCGGGGTGCCCTGGCGCTCGGCCGCGAGCGCGCTGTTCTCCGGGCGCGGCTCGGCGGGCAACGGGGCCGCGATGCGGGTCGCTCCGCTGGGCGCCTTCTTCCGCGCCGACCCCGATCTCGCCGCGCGCGAGGCGGTGCTGTCCGCCGAGGTGACCCACCGGCACCCGGAGGGCGTGGCCGGCGCGGTCGCGGTCGCCCTGGCCGCCGCGCACGCCGCCGGCGACCGGCCCGGGGGCACGCCGAGCCTCCTGCGCCAGGTGCTGCACCACCTGCCGCCGTCGGACGTGCGGGACGGGATCGCACGGGCGACCCGGATCGCGCCGGACACCGACTCGCGGGAGGCCGGGGCCGATCTCGGCAACGGCTCCCACGCGCTGGCGCAGGACACGGTGCCGTTCGCGCTGTGGGTGGCGGCGGCGCACCTCGAGGACTACCCGGCGGCGCTGGAGGCCTGTGTGCGGGCGGGCGGCGACGTCGACTCGGTCTGCGCGATCGTGGGCGGGGTGGTCGCGGCTCGGGTCGGTACGGCCGGCATTCCCGCCGAATGGATCGGCGCCCGTGAACCGCTTCCTGATTGGCTCCAGAGGCCGTAGTCACACTACGTGAGCAATGGGCTGTTGCGCAGGCGAATGCGATATATTGACCATTATCCTTGATTCTCTCGGGTGATATCGGGCATGAGCTGCGTAGGAGCTTGATCAGCGCGGGTCCCTCATCCCGGCGAATGAAGGTTTTTCGGAGTCGCCCGGGGTAACAATGTGCTCATGCCACACCCTGCCGCGACCTATCGACTCGGTATCGTGTCGACCTATCTGCCCCGCCAATGCGGTCTCGCGACCTACACCGCGGACCTGCGCGAGGCGCTGGGTGTCGCCACCGACGACCTGGAATCAGTCGTCGTGGCCATCGACCGTGACGGGCACACCTACGGCGACGAGGTCGTCGCCACCATCACCCAGGACCGCATCGAGGACTACTCCTCGGCGGCCCGCATGCTGCGCGAGGCCGGCGTCCAGGTCGTGCTGATCCAGCACGAGTACGGGATCTTCGGCGGGCCCGACGGCTCACACCTGCTCGAGCTCACCCGCGCGCTCAACGCGTGCGGCATCCCGTACCTGCTGACGCTGCACACCGTGCTCCCGCACCCGTCGCCGGGCCAGGCCGCCACGCTGCGCGCCCTCTGCGCCCGCGCCGCCCGCGTCACGGTGTTCACCGAGACCGCGCGCCGGGTCGCGATCCGCACCGGCATCGCCGCCGGGCACCAGCTCGTCGTGGTGCCGCACGGCGCGCCGGACGCGATGCGCCGCCCGCCGGAGCCGTCCACGCTGCGGCCGGAGCTGCGCGAGCTGCTCGACAAGGTCCGGGACAAGCCGACGCTCACCACCTTCGGCCTGCTGGGCAAGGGCAAGGGCATCGACATCGCGATCGACTCCCTCGCCGAGGTGGTGGGCAAGCACCCCGACGTGCAGTACATCGTCGCCGGCACGACTCACCCCGAGATCAAGCGGCAGGAGGGTGAGACCTACCGCGACGGCCTGCACGAGCAGGTGCGGCGGCTCGGACTGGCCGACAACGTGCACTTCGTCGACGCCTTCCTGGCCCTCGACGAGCTCTCCGCGATCCTGCACGCGAGCACGCTGTTCGTCACGCCGTACCGCCAGCCCGAGCAGATCTGCTCGGGCGCCCTCACGTTCGCGCTGGGCGCGGGGCTGCCCGCGGTCTCGACGGCGTACTCCTACGCGGAGGACATGCTGGCCGGCGGGGCCGGTCGCGTGGTGCCGATCGGCGACGGGGCCGCCCTCGCCGCCGAGATCATCGACCTGCTCAGCGACGCCCGGGCGCTCGCCGCGGCCAAGACGGTCGCCGAGGCGTGCGCGTCCTGGCTGCCCTGGCCGGCGGTCGCGGCCCGCGAGGCGGATCTCGTCGCCGACGTCGTGCGCCAGGCCGAGGCGGCCACCGCGCGCCCGGGCCACGCGACCGCGGCCGCGCCGCCGCTCAACCTCGACCACCTGAGCCGGCTCACCGACGAGATCGGCATCATCCAGTTCGCCAGTGGCCCGATCCCCGACCCGTCCTCCGGCTACTGCGTCGACGACGTGGCGCGGCTGGCGATCGTGGCCGCGGACCTGCTCGCGGTCGGCGCGGAGACGCGCCCGACCACGGCGGCGACCCGCTGGCTGCGGCAGTCGATCCGGTTCCTGACCGCGGCCTACGACCCCTCCGGGGCGATGCACAACGTGCTCAGCTACGGCGGCACCTGGCAGGACTGGCCGCACATGGGTGACCACGTCGGTCGTACGGTCTGGGCGCTGGGCGTGCTCGTGGGGACCCCGGCCGTCCCGGACGACATCCGGCGCCCGGCCGCGGCCCTGCTGGACGAGCTCGGCCCGCGCACCGAGGGGCTCGCCGGGCTGGGTCTGCGGGCGGCGGCGTACGCGCTGATCGGCCTCGCCCGCGCCGGCCGCACGGAACAGGCCGCCCCGCTGCTCTACCGGCTCGACGAGGCGCTGACGGAGACGTCGGCCGCCGACCCGGCCTGGCGCTGGTTCGAGCCCGAGCTCACCTACGACAACGCCCGCCTGCCCCAGGCCATGCTCCTGGGCGCGGCCCTGCTCGAGGACGACGCCGCGGCCGCCCGGGCCATCGCCGCCCTCGACTGGTACGTCCAGCACGTGGGCCTGGCCGACGGCACCCTGCGCTGCGTGGGCAACAAGTGGCACCAGCGGGACGAGCCCGCCGCGCACTGGGTGGCCGACGACGGCGACGAGCAGCCCCTCGACGCGGCCGCCGTGACCGAGGCGCTCGTGGACTCGTGGCAGCACACCGCCGACCCGCACCACGCGCGGCTGGCCGGCTGGGCCTTCGCCTGGTTCCTGGGCCGCAACCGGGCCGGAGCCCGGATGTACGTGGACGCGACCGGGGCCTGCCACGACGGTTTGTCTGCCACTGAGCCAAATGGGAACCAAGGGGCCGAGTCCACGCTAGCCTATTACCAAGCGCTTCTCAGCCTGCTCAGGGCCGGTTTGGCCGCGCTGCCGCATCCAGTGGCGGCTACGACCCCGGTCCCGACCTCCCTGCCGACGACCACGCTCTCCAAGCCCACCAACAAGGGCCGCGTGGTCGGGCGGGCATCGGCCGGCTTCAGCGCGACGGCCACACCGCCCCGCCTGCGCACCACGGAGGACCATTCCGATGCACTTTGACGCGGAGCTCTTCCATCGGGAAGCGAGCAACCCCCTGGTCACGGCCAGGGACTTCCCGTATCCGATCAACAGCGTCTTCAACCCGGGCGCCTGCATGCACAACGGCGACACGGTCCTGCTCTGCCGGGTCGAGGATCGCCGCGGCATCTCGCACCTGACCGTCGCCCGCAGCAAGGACGGGCGAACCGGGTGGACGGTCGAGGGCAAGCCGCTCATCGCCGACGACCCGACCGACGCCCACAGCTGCTGGGGCGTGGAGGACCCTCGGGTCACGTACGTCGAGGAGCTCGGCGGCTATGTGATCGCCTACACGGCGTACGGCCCGGGCGGCCCGTGCGTCGCGCTGGCCAGGACCGAGGACTTCCAGACCGTCGAGCCCCTCGGCATCGTGATGCCGCCCGAGGACAAGAACGCGTCGCTGCTCCCGCGGCGAATCGACGGCGACTACGTGCTGTTCCACCGCCCGGTCTCCGTCCTGTCCGCCCGCGCCGACGTGTGGCTGTCCAAGTCCAAGGACCTGCGTTCGTGGACGACGCCCGAGCCGGTGATGCAGTCGCGCTCCGGCCCCTGGTGGGACGCCACCCGGATCGGCATGGGCCCGCCGCCGATCGAGACGCCGCACGGCTGGCTCGCGGTGTACCACGGCGTGAAGCAGATGGTCGCGACGTCGATCTACCGCGTCGGGCTGGTCATGCTCGACCTGGACGATCCGACCAAGGTCATCCGCCGTACCCCGAGCTGGCTGCTCGGCCCCGACGCGGACTACGAGCGCGTCGGGGACGTGCCGAACGTGGTCTTCCCCACCGGTCTCGTCCACGACGAGGCGCGCGACGAGCTGCGGATGTACTACGGCGCGGCCGACCTCACCGTGGCGATGGCGAGCGCCCGGTACTCAGAGGTCGTCGACTACCTGGTCTCGCTGCCACCCGAAGACGAGTGACCCGAGGGGACCGCGCCCGCTACCTGGGCGCGGTCCCTTTCGCTACGGGCACCCGCACGAGGTTGCCCCACTCCGTCCACGATCCGTCGTAGTTGCGCACGTGCTCGTAGCCGAGCAGGTGGGTGAGGACGAACCAGGTGTGGGACGAGCGCTCCCCGATGCGGCAGTACGCCACGATGTCGTCGTCCGGCCGCAGCCCGAGCTCGTCGGCGTAGATCGCGCGCAGCTCGTCGGCCGGCTTGAACGACCCGTCGTCGCGGGTCGCCTGCTTCCACGGCTTGCTGAGCGCCCCCGGGATGTGGCCGCCCCGCAGCGCCCCTTCCTGTGGATAGTCCGGCATGTGGAGCAGTTCGCCGGTGTACTCCCCCGGCGACCGGACATCGACGAGCGGACGATCGGCCTTGATGTGCTCGAACACGTCCTCGCGGAAGGCCCGAATCCGCAGGTCGTCCCGCTGCGTGACCGGGTAGTCGGTGGCCTCCCGCACGGGGACGTCCCGCGTCATCGCCCGCCCCTCGGCGACCCACTTCGACCGGCCGCCGTCGAGAATGCGCATGTCACGGTGCCCGAACAGCTCGAACACCCACAGCGCGTAGGTCGCCCACCAGTTGAAGTTGTCGCCGTAGAACACGATCGTGTCGTCGGCCTTGATCCCCTTGCGACGGCAGAGCGCGGCGAAGTTCTCGGCGTCGAGGTAGTCGCGCGTGACCTGGTCGTTGAGCTCGGTGTGCCAGTCGACCTTGACCGCACCGGCGATGTGCCCGGTGTCGTAGAGCAACACGTCCTCGTCGGACTCGACCACGACGAGGCCTGGCTCTCCGAGATGTTCAGCCAGCCAGTCGGTGCTGACAACCCGCTCCGGGTGCGCGTACGCAGTCATTGTTCGATTGTCCCTCGCCCGGCGCCCCTCCGGGCTCGCCTTCAGCTCTGCGACTCCGCGGTCGGGGGTCGGCGCAGCTCGTCGAGGAGCTGCTCCACGTGGTGGCGGATCTCGTCGCGGATCGATCGTACGGCCTCGAGCTCCCGGCCGGCGGGGTCGTCGAGCTGCCAGTCCAGGTAACGCTTGCCGGGGAAGACCGGGCAGACGTCGCCGCAGCCCATGGTGATCAGCACGTCGGACGACTCGGCCGTGTCCCAGTCGAGCTTGCGCGGGGTGTTGGCGGTGATGTCGATGCCGACCTCGCGCATGGCCTCGACCGCGACCGGGTTGATCCGCTCGGCCGGGTCGGAGCCGGCCGAGCGGACCTCCACCGAGTCGCCGGCCAGGTGGCGCAGCCAGCCGGCGGCCATCTGCGAGCGGCCCGCGTTGTGCACGCAGACGAACAGGACGGAAGGCTTGCTCATGATGTGTGCTCCTGGAGTGCCGGGTGGGCGGCGATGGCGGCCGGGGCCGGGTACAGCGCGGCGACGAGCCCGACGCCGACGACGAGACCCGCGAGCTGGGCGGCGATGAAGCCGGGGACGGAGGCGGGCGCGATGCCGGCGAAGGTGTCGGTGAAGGCGCGGCCGATCGTCACGGCGGGGTTGGCGAAGCTGGTCGAGGACGTGAACCAGTACGCGGCGCCGATGTATGCGCCGACGGCGGCCGGGGCGGCCGCGGTCCGGCCCGAGCGGGCGAGCGCGAAGACGAGCAGCAGCAGCCCGGCGGTCGCGACGA
Source organism: Dactylosporangium sp. NPDC000244 (assembly GCF_040300725.1). Classification (NCBI taxonomy): domain Bacteria; kingdom Bacillati; phylum Actinomycetota; class Actinomycetes; order Micromonosporales; family Micromonosporaceae; genus Dactylosporangium; species Dactylosporangium sp. NPDC000244. The sequence goes on along the minus strand of NZ_JBEPEH010000043.1, from coordinate 49,316 downwards.
TCTCGCCGAGCCACAGGTGCCCGCCGGTTCGGTCCGTCGCGGACAGGTCCACCGCCGGGAGCCGGAACATGAGATCGGCGAGCACGGAGCCGCCGATCGCCCCCGTCGTCTGGGCGGCGACGTAGGCGCCGAGGTCCCGGCCGGTCAGGCCGGCGCCCGAGCGGCGGCCGAGGAACCAGTCCGCCGCCGACACGACGGGGTTGAAGTGCGCCCCGGACACCGGCCCGAGCATCAGGATCAGCGCGCCCAGCGCGAACGCGGTCGCGATCGAGTTCTCCAGCAGCTGCAGACCGACGTCGCCGGGGCTGAGCCGGGTGGCCATGATCCCGGACCCGACGACCGCCGCGACCAGCAGCGCGGTGCCGACGAACTCCGCGAGGAGCCGTCGCCAGAGCACCGCCTTCACCTCGGCACCGCCGGCGCGATGCGCTCGATGCGCCCGGCAAGGTCCGCGTAGGCCGCCTCGAAGGACTCGTCGGTGTCGGCGCGGGCCGGATCCGGAACCGACCAGTGCAGGCGCGGTGCCGCCGGGCCGGTGAGCTCCTCGTGGGCGTTGTCGCACACGGCGATGACGAGATCCCCGTCCCGGACGACGTCGCCGACGCGGGCGGTGCCGGTCGGGTCGAGGGCGAGGCCGTGGCGGTGGGCGACCCGCACGGCCCGGGGATGGACGCGCGCGGCCGGATGGGTGCCGGCCGAGGCGACGGCGCCGCCGATGCGGTCCCGCCAGAGGGCCTCCGCCAGCTGCGAGCGGGCCGAGTTGTGCGTGCACACGAACACCACCCGCTCCGCGGGGTCCAGCGCCGGCGGGGCCAGGGCGGCGAGGACCCCGGGGACGAGCCGGAGGTAGGTGCGCCGGCGGTCGCCCTCCGAGCGGGCCCGGGTGACGAGGCCGGCCTCCTCGAGGACCTTCACGTGATGCGCGACCAGGTTCGTGGACATGGCGAGGCGCTGCCCGACCTCGCCGGGGGACGCGTCGCCCAGCGTCAGGGCGTCGACGATCGACAGCCGGGCCGGGTCACCGAGCGCGGCGTGCACCCGGGCCCGCCGGTGCAGCGAGGAAAGCTCAGCATTCATTGACTCAATAGTTGCTGAGTTACTCTACGGGCGTCAAGTGGGACAATCCGGCAAGGCAATTTGATCTTCAAACGGGGGGCGTTCTGATGGGGACCAGCTACGAAACCGTGCTCGTGGCGGCCGAGTTCGACGACGTCGTCGGAGTCGTCCGGGCGACCGGGCGGGCGGCGCTCGTGGTGCCGGTGGTTGCCGGGCGCGTCGCCGTCGTCCCGCGTGAGGAGGAGTGGGGCGGGGCGCTGTTGAAGCCGATCGCGCTGCCCGTCAGCCAGGTGCTGCACTGCTCGGTGCTCACGTCCGAGGTGTTCGACTCCGACGTCGTGACCTGCCGGGTGTACGAGGACGGGCGGCCCACCCACCGGTACGTCTCCGAGCTCGAGATGATCGTCGAGTGGTTCGAGGACTCCGACGGGGAGTTCAAGGCTCGGCTCGACGGAGAGGTACTGCCGACGGATCAGCTGCCCAAGGGGCCGCTCGGGGCCGACGCCGCCGTGTTCGCGCCGTTCGCGGTCGGCGCCGCCGATCTCGGGGCGATCGATGCGGCGCTGCGGAACGTGGACGGCTCCGGCTTCGCCGAGGAGCAGCACGCGGCCATCCTCAGGGCGCTGGGGCTGCCCGTCGAGGCGCTCACCATCGCGTTCCGGCATGTGAGGCGCGACCAGTTCGCCGATGGGGTGGGCCTCAACCTGTAGGCGCCCGGCCCGACCGGATGCCGTGATCGTTAAGAGCATGGTGGGCTGGGTAACAGATCTGCATCGAGGTCGGGAGGTCTTGGCGATGACGATGCAGACGGTCCGGGATGTGATGACCACCAACGTGGTCTACCTGCCGAGCGAGACGACACTCGCCGAGGCGGCACGGACCATGCGGGAGCAGGATATCGGCGATGTGGTCGTGGCCGATGGACCCGAGCTCAGCGGGCTGGTGACCGACCGGGACATCGTCGTGCGGGCCGTCGCCGAGCGGTGCGACCCGGCGGCGACGACGATCGGGGAGATCCTCACCAAGGAGCTGGTCACCGTCCGGCCCGAGGACTCGATCCACTCCGCGGCGCTGCTCATGCGCGACCAGGCCGTGCGCCGCGTGCTGGTCTGCGACGACAACAACGGGTTGGTCGGGATCGTGTCGATCGGGGATCTGGCTGAGGAGATCGACCCCGATTCGGTCCTCGGTGGCATCAGTAAGGCCGAACCCAACAACTGAAGACCGCGCGACACGTGCACGCGCGCCTCGATCAGTCACCGTCAGTCACTGTCAAGGCGCGCGTGCAGGTGCATGTCGTGCCAGCCGTCGAGGGGCCGCAGCGCCTTGCGCTGCACGCCCTCGGCCGCGAAGCCGGCCACGGTCGCGACGCGGCACGACGCGGTGTTCTCCACGGAGTGCCGGACCTCCAGGCGGTGCAGGCCCAGCGTGCCGAAGACCCAGCCCGCCAGCGCCCCGAGCGCCCGCGGGGCGATGCGGCGGCCGCGGAAGGCGGGCAGCACCCAGTACGACACCTCGGCCTGGCCGTCGACCAACTGCAGGCTGCGGAGCGAGATCTGCCCCGCCACCTCGTCGCCGTCCGTCGTGACCGCCCAGCCGGCCCGGGTCTCGGTGCTCCAGCGCTCCGGCCACGCCGCGACCCACGCGGCCGCCTCGTCGTCGTCCATCGCGCGGCAGTGCCAGCGCTGGACGGCCGGATCGGAGTACGCCGCGAGGACCGCGGGCTGGTCGGCGAGCCGCCACGGGCGCAGCGTCAGGCCCTCGGCCGGCAGGATGGGCTGGGTGAGGGCGGCGAGGCTTCCGGGCTTCAGCACATCTGCGACAAGGGTCGGCACAGCGGTACGTTAGCAAGGTGGAGATGCCTGGCAAGCTGGCCGCGATCGTGGAGGATTTCGCCTCCGCGCCGCGGGACGTGGTGCTCGAGATGCTGCTGGAGTTCTCGGACGCCGTCCCGCCGCTCCCGCCTGAGCTCGCGGAGCACGCCGGCATGGAGCAGGTGCCGGAGTGCCAGACGCCCTTCTTCCTGAAGGCCGACGTCACCCAGCAGAAGACCGTTCAGCTGTACTTCGACTGCCCACCCGAGGCCCCGACCACCCGCGCCTTCGCCGGCATCCTGGCCGAGGGGCTCGAGGGCGCGACGGCTGACGAGGTGCTGGCCGTGCCGGCCGACCTCTACCAGCGGATGGGCCTGGCCAACGCGATCAGCCCGCTGCGGGTGCGGGGCGGCACGGCGATCCTGCAGCGGCTCAAGCGCCAGGTCTCAGAGAGCCAGGCCGTCCACGACGGTGGCGCCGGGGATTGAGGCCAGCACGGCGCCGGGCAGCACGATCTTGCTCCCCCGGATGCCGCTGCCGATCACGGCGGCGTCGACGGACTGGACCCGCGCGTCGATGTACACCGGCCAGTCGGCGGGCAGACCGATCGGGGTGATGCCGCCGTACTCCATCCCGCTGAGCCCCACCGCGTCGTCCATGGGCGCGAAGCTGGCCTTGCGGGTGCCCAGCAGCCGCCGGACCGCCCCGTTCACGTCGGCGCGGGTGGTCGCCAGGATGACGCAGGCCGCGTAGATGCCGGCCGGCTTGCCGACGACGATCACGCAGTTCGCGGATTGTTCGAGGGTGACGTCGTACGCCTCGCAGAAGGCCGCGGTGTCGGCGAGCCCGGGATCGATCGGCGCGACCTGGATCCGGTCGGCGTCCGGCAGCGCCTTCAGCGCGGTGTGCACGGGCGGGGCGAGCAGCGCGGGCGCGTCGAGCGCCGGCGAGAGATCGAGATTCAAGTACTACGCCTTTGGCTCTGGCCGAGAATCGTCCAACTGCATTTCAGCGTCCGTCGTCGAGTGCGAGGGCCTTCATGAAGATGTCCCCGATCCTAGACGGGTCGGAGGCGATGAAGACCGCGCCGCCCGTGGCGTCGACGATGCGCTGCATCTCGGCCTGGTTCACCTCGGAGCCGACGCCGATGATGATGATCTGCACCGGCTGGTCCTTCTTCTCGGCCTTGTTCAGCGAGCCGACCAGCCCGTCGAGCGACTGCCCGCTCGGGTCGTTGTTGCGGCCGCCGGTCACCACGACGACCGAGTTGCCGCGCCCGGGGTCCCAGCCCTGCTGCACCGTCTGGTAGGCGGCGAGGATGGTGTCGTACAGCCCGCTCCCGCCCTTGGGGTTGGGCTTGAGGCCCCCGAGCGCGCCCCGTAACTGGTCGCGCTGGGTCGTCAGCGGGCCGATCGGCACGAGCTCCTGATAGTCGTGGTTGCCCGCCATGGCCGTGGAGAAGCACCACAGCCCGACGGCCCACGAGTCGGGGAACAGGTCCAGGCCCCCCTGCGCCGCCTGGACCGCGACCTCCCCCTTGGTGAGCCCGCCGGCCGTGGGCACCGGCGACTTCATGGCGGCCGAGACGTCCACGACGGCGAGCATGCGTGACGGCCGCGTGATCTCGGTCCACATCTGCAGGGCCTTGGAGATCACGTTGGCGTCGGGCACCGGCGTGACCTGGCCGCCGGGCGGCGCGCTCGGGCTCAGCGTCATGCCGGTGCCGACCGTGCCGTCGTTGGCGCGCAGCTGGTGCTGGGCCAGCAGGTTGCGGAACGAGGCGCCGGCGAGCTGCTGGCGGAACGCCTCCGCTGCGGCCTCGCGGTCCGGGGCCAGGCGGGGCATCGCCGCGTACGGGAAGTCCAAGGCGATGGGGGCCGGGTCGGGGTACACGGCCACGAGCGGCACAGCCGGCCCGGCGGCGTTGTAGGCGTGCAGCGCCTGCTCGGACAGCGGCGCGAGGGTCACCGCGGTGGACAGGGTCCGGGGGTCGGCGTCGCGCGGGAAGCGCCCGATGAGGCCGGACTGCTGCTCGGTCTTGCCCGACATCAGCGACTTTACGGCGCCGACGGTCAGCGAGTCGCCCTCGGGGCCGAACTGGTCGCGCACCGAGGCCATCGCGACCAGGGTCGACACGCCGACCGAGTCGCGCTGGGGGTCCACGATGCCCGGCACGACCTGGCTGTTGCCGACGATCTGCTCGAGCACCTGCTTCCAGGTGACCTTGTTCTCGACCCAGCCGAGCTGCTTCGCGGTGGGCTCGGGCACGGCCAGCACGATGGGGCTGCGGGCCAGGGAGGGCGACGCGAGGGTCACGAGATCCTCGCGGGCCGCGCGCATGCGCTGGATCCAGATCGACGAGTCGGGGATCCAGACCTGCGGCACCTGCGTCTTGCCGTCGGCCTGGCCGACGCCGGGCACGGTCGCGCCGCTCTCGCCGGCGATCGCCGCGGCGACCTCGCCGGAGGCGACCGAGACCACGTCGACCGCGACGCACTCGTCGTTGACCCGTGGGTTGGTCTTCACCCACCGGCCCGCGACGTCCTTGATGACCGGCGCGATCTCCGGGCTGGCGGCGATGGACAGGCGCACCGTCCCCGCGCAGCCCGACGTCGACATGGCGCGGTACCCGCCGTAGACGGCACCGATGGCGACGAGGGGAAGGATCATGCCGGCCGCGAGGGCTACGAACCCGTTGCTCCTCAGGTCCGCTGCCCGATGCCGTCCTCTCACAGCTACCAATATTCCCTAGACAAGCGCTTCTCGGGTCACGCGTTCGGCCAATCGTGAAGGTGTTTCGCGGGCGCCAAATACACTGTGCTTTTGTGCGATTACTTTGGGTTCGAAACCCTTTGAGTTTGCTTTAGAGAGCCTTAGTAAGCGCGGCGACCAAGTTCCGCCGTCGTTCGTTGCCGCCGTCCGGACGCCAGGTGCAGGCGACGTCGAGCCCGGCCACGCGCCCGGTCGCCACCAGGTCGCCCACGGCGTCCAGGAGCTCGCCGGCGGAGGGCCCGCCATCGACCGGATACATCAACCCCGGGAGTTCCACCGGATCCACGACGTCGAGATCGACGTGAACGAGAAACTTACCGTCCGGGGGTCGAATTGCATTGATGTCGTACCGCATGAGACTAGCGCCGGCGAGATATTCGACCTCCGCGGGATCGAGATCCCGCGCGTCCACGAGCACCGCCCGCTCCTCGGGCACGGCCCGCAGCCCGAGCCGCTCGGCGATGAGTTCGGGGCGATACCCGACGAGCAGGCGCAAAGGCATTCCGCCGATGTACCCCGACGTCGACGTCTCCAGCGTCTGCACGTCCCCGTGCGCGTCGAACCACACCACCCCGACGTCCTCGCCGGCGCGCTGGAGCCCGGCCACGGCCGCGAGCGAGACGGTGCAGTCGCCCGAGAGCACGATAGGCGGCCGCTCGGCCCGGGCGACCTCGTCGGCGACCCGCTCGTAGAGCGCCGCGAGCCGCGTCCAGATGTCCCCGTCCGGCAGCTCCGCGGTCACCACGGTGTCGAGCGCGGCCGGAAGGTCGGCCTCGAGCCCGGCGAGGCGCTCGTCGAGGTGGTACGGGACGAGAATCATGCGTTGACCCTAGCCAGGTGAGGGCGATTCATCCACAGTGCTGACACGCGCCACCCGGCCGCACGCAATGCCGCCCTGAGCTGCCTCTTTCACCGCTCCGGGGCCTTCTTGTGCACAGCTTTATCCACATGTGCACAGGCGTCATCCACAGGCCCGCCTCGCCCTTCGTGTCAGGAAGGGTGTGGTGTGCGGCAAAGTCGCTTTCCCACGTACTTGGCCCCTGACAGGATGCCAACGGGGCAGATGACGGGGAGGAGCAGAGGGTGGCGCGGTGGTCGAGTTTCGTGGCGGTGGGCGACAGTTTCACCGAGGGCCTTGACGATCCCGAGCCCGACGGGCGCGGCTACCGAGGATGGGCCGACCTGGTCGCCGGTGTGCTGGCGGCGTCGAGCCCCGAGTTCCGGTACGCCAACTTAGCCGTCCGGGGCCGCCTGTTCGACAACATCGTGGCGGAGCAGGTGCCGCTGGCGGTCGCCATGAAGCCGGACCTGATCAGCTTCGCCGGCGGGGGCAACGACGCCTTGCGGCGAAACTGGGAGTACGACGGCATCGTCGCCCGCTTCGACCGAACCATCGAGAAGCTGCGAGCCACCGGCGCGGACGTGGTGATGTTCCGCTGGGCGGACATGACGGGCCGCATGCCCGGCGGCAAGATGCTCCGCCCCCGGGTCGACCTGTTCAACAACGCCATCGAGTCGGTGGGCGTGAAGTACGGCGCCCACGTGATCTCGCTGTGGGACGACCTGGAGTTCGCCAACCCCCGCCTGTGGGGCATCGATCGCCTGCACCTCTCGCCCGCGGGCCACCGCCGAGTGGCCGCCCACGTCCTGACGAAGCTCAACGTGCCGTGCGACCCGGACTGGCTGGCGGCCCCGCCGCCGCCCGAAGAACTGTCGTGGATGTCGCGCAAGGCGGCCGACGCCAAGTGGGCGACGCAGCACTTGGCCCCGTGGGTGAAACGCCGCCTGACGGGCAAGTCCTCGGGCGACAGGGTGACCGCGAAGCGCCCGGAGCTCGCCCCCCTCTCCGACTGACCCCTTTGGTCACCCGATGACGGGGCTGCGGCGTTCGATCAGCGTCACGTCGCGCCACGCGCCATGGTGCTGCCCGACGCGTTCGCGTGTGCCGATGGTGCGGAACCCGCACGCGGCGTGCAGGGCAAGGCTGGCGGTGTTCTCCGGGAAGATGCCCGACTGGATGGTCCAGATGCCGGCCGCCTCGGTGGACGCGATGAGTCCGTCGAGCAGGGCGCGGCCGACTCCCTGGCCTCGGGCGTCGGGGTGGACGTACACGGAGTGTTCGACCACGCCCGCGTAGACACACCGGTCGGAGACCCGACCGCAGGCGACCCAGCCGCAGACCCGATCGGCGGCGTCGAGCGCGACGAAGCGGTGTTCGAGCAGGCGACTCGCGGTGAACCTGGACCAGGCGGGCGGCTCGGTCTCGAAGGTGGCGTTGCCGGTCGCGATGCCGTGGGCGTAGATGTCGAGGACCTGAGCGGCGTGCTCGTTGGCCATCGGCGTGAGCCTCGTCCGGCTCATGCGGTCGCCGCAACGGTGATGGTGGACGTGTCGAGCAGCTGCGAAAGGGCGGCCATCCGCGAAGGGATGATCCAGTAGTACACCCACGTGCCCCGGCGCTGGCAGTCCACGAGACCGGCCTTGCGCAGCACCTTGAGGTGGTGCGAGATCGTCGGCCCGGTCAGGGTGAAGGCGTCGGTCAGGTCGCAGACGCACACCTCTCCGCCGGCCCGAGCGGCGATGAGGGACAGCAGGCGGAGACGGACCGGATCGCCGAGAGCTTTGAATCCGCGCGCGAGGTCCGCGGCGGTTTCCTCGCCGAGGGCCTCGGTGACCATCGGTGTGCAGCAGTCGTCTTGTCTCGACACCCGTCTAGTTTGACAGCTGTCTAGTCAGCGGTGCAATCTCTTACTTAGACCAACGTCTAGACAGAGGTGATGTGATGTCACGGGTACAGCTGGCGCTGCGGGTCGCGGACCTGGAGGGCTCGGTGGCGTTCTACTCGAAGCTGTTCGGAGTGGAACCGGCGAAGCGGCGGCCGGGCTATGCGAACTTCGCCGTCGAGCAGCCGCCGCTGAAGCTGGTGCTGCTGGAAGGCGAGGCGGGGCAGGAGACCGTCATGGACCACCTCGGTGTGGAGGTCTTCTCCACCGAGGAGGTCACCGCCGCCACGACCCGGCTGACGGAGGCGGGCCTGATCACGCTGGAGGAGAACGACACCGAGTGCTGCTACGCCTTGCAGGACAAGGTGTGGGTGCGCGGGCCGGGCGCGGAGCCATGGGAGGTGTACGTCGTCAAGGGTGACGCCGACCAACTGGTCAAGGACGCGGACAGCGAGTGCTGCACCGACGGCACCCTGGAGGACGACACCACCCCAGCAACCGCGACCACCGGCGGTTGCGCCTGTTGATCGACCCGACGCGAGCGCGGCCCGGTCTCGCACACCGGGCCCGCTCTAACCGCGGGAAGTGAACACCGCCGGCTTGGTCGTGCCGGACAACCGGCCCATGCTGTCGCCATGGTCCCGTCACGACCCCGGTTGCATTCCAACGTCGAGCAGCTCCTCACGGAGCTGTGCACCCAACTCGGCTTCTGCTTACCGCCCGACGACCGTCATCGGCTAGGCGAGTCTCCTCCAGCCAACGTGGACGCTTTCGCCGACGCAGTATTCAAGGCCGAGGGAATGACGTGGCCGTATGACAAGCGCCTCCGCCGCCAGGTACGCGAGCTTGTGGAGCGGCACATGACGACCTGGGAAGCAAACGGATGACACCGCGATCACCCACAACACAAACTCAAGGGTTCACAGCGCGAGACGTCGATAGGACCGACAGCCTGAAAGATCATCCACGACCGCAAGATGACGATTCACAACTGGAAGCGAAGCGCCCCAGTGGGATGCGAAGCGACCATGGGGGGTGCGGGGTGGGAACCCCCCGCCTCGAGCGAGCGAAGCGAGCGGGAAGGATCCACCGTCGCAACGGCGAACAGGGCGCAGCCCTGTGAGCAGGGTGCGCCCATCGACGGTGGAAGCGAGGGGACTCGAACCCCTAACCCCCGCCTTGCAAAGGCGGTGCTCTGCCAGTTGAGCTACGCCCCCGCTCGGGCTGGGCTACAGACTAGCGCAGGTCCGGGGCAGTCGTCGCCTCGTGCCAAAGGGCGCGCTCTTCGCTCGCGGCCTTGACGCGCTTCGCGACATAGGCGGCGGCTCCGACAACGGCAACCACCAGCAGCACCTTTTTCCACATGTGGGGCTAGCTGGAATCGAACCAGCGACCTCAGAGTTATCAGCTCTGCGCTCTAACCGACTGAGCTATAGCCCCATCAACACACCCTCGGGAAGACCTCCCCGAAGCGGTGCGAACAGAAGGTTACCGTACCCCACGCGCCCGCCCCAAACCGGTTCCCCCCTGGCGCGGCGCGCCGGGACCAGGGGGGATGAAACCGCAGGTCAGTCCTTCTCGGCGAGCGTGAGCTCGATGCCGCCGACGAGGTCGGCGCACACGTTGTAGATGAACGAGCCCAGGGTGGCCAGGGCGGTGAACAGGACCACGTTCACGACGCCCAGGAGGGCGGCGCCGCCGATGACGCCCTTCGCGGTGATGCGGAAGGTGCTGTCGGCCGAGCCGCCGGTCGAGCTGACCAGGTCGGCGAGGAGCTTGTTGATGCTCTTGAAGACGTCCATCGCGTCCAGGGCCAGGTACAGCACCGAGGTCGCGACGATCAGGACGACGAAGAGGACGAAGCTCACGGCGAAGGCGAACTTCATGACCGACCACGGGTCGATTCGCTTCAGGTGCAGCCGGGCCCGCCGTGGGCCGCGGCCCACGGCGGAGCTGACCGTCTTGCGGGCCGCCCGGACGGCCTCGGTGACGCGGGCCGAGCCGCTGACCGCGGGGGTCGGCGTGTTGATGGCCTGGGTCGCGGCCGCGGCCGGCGTGCGCACGGCGGCGCGGGCGATGGCCGAGACGCTGGCCGTGCCCGTGGCGGTCGTGCCCATGCCCGAGCCCGGGAACGAGACCGGCTGCGTCGAGCCGCCGGCGCTGGCCGGCGACTGGATCGGCACCGTCAGGGAGTCGGGCGGCGGCGCCATGCCCGGGGCACGCATGAACTTCGGCGTGCCCCCGCTCGTCGTCTCGCCGGACGTGCCGGCCCCGTTGACGGAGCCAGGCTCCCCACCGGCGGCAGGCGCCCCCGAGTCAGATCCCGTCATGGCAGCCTCTCCGGCCTTCTTGGCCTCATCGGTTGCCGAGGCGGTCCCCGACTTCGCCTGAGTGTCTGTCATCAACTAGTCCTGTTCGTCGGGCTCATCGGCGTTGCGGGCGATCGCGACGATGGTTACACCTTCGGGAAGGTCCATGAGCTTGACCCCCATTGTGTTCCGATCCCTCGTACGCCGTACAGGCTTCACGGGAGTCCGGATCACGCCACCATTTGAGGTGATGGCGAACAACTCGTCATCCGGGCTTATAACCACAGCGCCGACGAGACCACCGCGCCGCGACGTGATTTTAGCGGTGAGGACGCCCTTGCCGCCGCGCCCTTGCACCGGATACTCCTCGATGGGAGTCCGCTTGGCAAAACCACCATCGGTGGCCACCAGAACGTCCAGGTCCATCCCCTCGCGGACCACTTCCATGGCGAGCAGCTCGTCACCGTCGGTGAAGCGCATCCCGATCACGCCCGACGTGGCCCGCCCCATCGGGCGCAGCGTGTCGTCGTTGGCCGTGAACCGGATCGCCTGGGCCTGCTTGCTGACCAGCAGCAGATCGTCCTCCGGGCCGAGCAGCGCGGCGCCCACCAGCTCGTCGTCCTCGCGCAGGTTGATGCCGATGATGCCGCCCGAGCGGTTGGAGTCGAACTCCTCCAGCTTGGTCTTCTTCACCAGGCCATCCTTCGTCGCGAGGACAAGATACGGCGCCACCTGGTAATTCGGGATCTCGATCACCTGCGCGATGTGCTCTTCGGGTTGGAAGGCCAGCAGGTTGGCGACGTGCTGACCCTTCGCCGCCCGGCTCGCCTCGGGCAGCTCGTAGGCCTTTGCCCGGTAGACCCGACCTTTATTCGTAAAGAACAACATCCAGTCGTGCGTGGAGCACACGAAGAAGTGGCTGACGATGTCGTCCTGCCTCAGTGTCGCACCCGAGACTCCCTTGCCGCCGCGCTTCTGCGAGCGGTACAGGTCGACCTTGGTGCGCTTCGCGTAGCCGGTCCGCGTGATCGTCACCACAACGTCCTCCCGGACGATGAGGTCCTCCATGGAGACCTCGCCGTCGAAGGGGATGACCTGGGTGCGGCGGTCGTCGCCGCGGCGGGCGACGATCTCGGCGAGTTCGTCCGAGATGATCTGACGCACCCGCTCGGGCTTGGCCAGGATGTCCTTGTAGTCCGCGATCTCGATCTCGATCTTCGCCAACTCGTCGAAGATGCGCTGGCGCTCCAACGCGGCGAGCCGGCGCAGCTGCATGTCGAGGATCGCGGTGGCCTGGATGTCGTCGATGTCCAGGAGGTTCATCAGGCCGTTCTTGGACTCCTCGGCGCTCGGCGAGCGCCGGATGAGGGCGATCACCTCGTCGAGCATGTCGAGGGCCTTGACCAGGCCGCGCAGGATGTGTGCGCGCTCCTCGGCCTTGCGCAGCCGGTAGCGGGTGCGCCGCTCGATGACGTCGACCTGGTGGGCGACGTAGTAGCGCACGAACTGCGCGAGGTTGAGCGTGCGGGGCACGCCGTCGACCAGCGCCAGCATGTTGGCGCCGAACGTCTCCTGCAGCTGTGTGTGCTTGTAGAGGTTGTTGAGCACCACCTTGGCGACCGCGTCGCGCTTGAGCACGATCACCAGGCGCATGCCGGTGCGGCCGGAGGACTCCTCGCGGATGTCGGCGATGCCGGCGAGCTTGCCCTCCTTCACCAGGTCGGCGATGCGCTCGGCGAGGTTGTCGGGGTTGACCGCGTAGGGCAGCTCGGTCACCACGAGGATGGTCCGGCCGCGGGGGTCCTCCTCGACCTCGACGACCGCGCGCATGCGGATGGAACCGCGGCCCGTGCGGTACGCGTCGATGATGCCCGCGGTACCGACGATGAGGCCCTTGGTGGGGAAGTCCGGGCCCTTGACGATGCCGATCAGCTCGTCGAGGGTCTCGGCCTCGTCCGCGTTGGGGTTGTCGAGGCACCACTGCACGGCCGCGGCGATCTCGCGCAGGTTGTGCGGCGGGATGTTGGTGGCCATGCCGACCGCGATGCCCGTGCTGCCGTTGACCAGCAGGTTGGGGATGCGCGACGGCAGGATGGTGGGCTCCTGGGCCCGGCCGTCGTAGTTGGGGACGAAGTCGACGGTCTCCTCGTCGATGTCCCGCAGCATCTCCATGGCCAGCGGGTCGAGGCGGGCCTCGGTGTACCGCATGGCCGCGGCGGGGTCGTTGCCCGGCGAACCGAAGTTGCCATTGCCGTCGATCAGCGGGTAGCGCAGCGACCAGCCCTGGGCCATGCGGACCAGCGCGTCGTAGATCGAGGCGTCGCCGTGCGGGTGGTAATTGCCCATCACGTCGCCGACGACGCGGGCGCACTTGACGTAGCCGCGGTCCGGGCGGTAGCCGCCGTCGAACATCGCGTAGAGGATCTTGCGGTGCACCGGCTTGAGGCCGTCGCGCACGTCGGGCAGGGCTCGCCCGACGATGACGCTCATCGCGTAGTCGAGGTACGAACGCTGCATCTCGACTTCGATGCCGACCGGCTCGATACGGCTGGCGACCGCAGACCCACCCTCGGCCGGAGTCTCTTCCGGGTTCTCAGGGGTGGAAGTCGGTTCCGTCACGCTGTCTATTCCTTCTCTCTAGCCGGCCGGGATCAGATGTCGAGGAACCGGACGTCCTTGGCGTTTCGCTGAATGAACGAGCGGCGCGCTTCCACGTCTTCGCCCATGAGGACGCTGAAGAGCTCGTCCGCGGTTGCAGCGTCGTCCAAGGTCACCTGGCGGAGCATCCGGGTCTCGGGGTTCATCGTGGTCTCCCACAGCTCCGGGTAGTTCATCTCGCCCAGACCCTTGAACCGCTGGATGTCATCCGGCTTCGCGTTGGGCTTGGTGCGCTGCCGCAGCTCGATCAGCCCGTCGCGTTCCCGGTCGGTGTACGCGTACTGCGCGTCGTCACCCTTCTTGTTCCACTTGATCTTGTACAGCGGGGGCGCCGCGAGATACACGTGCCCGAGCTCGATCAGCGGCCGCATGAACCGGAACACCAGCGTCAGCAGCAGAGTCTGGATGTGCTGGCCGTCGACGTCGGCGTCGGCCATGAGGATCAGCTTGTGGTAGCGCAGCTTCTCGATGTCGAACTCGTCGTGGATGCCGGTGCCCAGCGCCGTGATGAGCGCCTGGACCTCGTTGTTCTTCAGCACGCGGTCGATGCGCGCCTTCTCCACGTTGAGGATCTTGCCGCGGATCGGCAGGATCGCCTGGACCCGCGGGTCGCGGCCCTGCTTGGCCGAGCCGCCGGCCGAGTCGCCCTCGACGATGAACAGCTCGCACAGGCGCGGGTCGTTGGACTGGCAGTCGGCCAGCTTGCCCGGCATCGAGCCGGACTCGAGCAGCGACTTGCGCCGGGCCAGCTTGCGCGCCTGGGACGCGGCGATGCGCGCCCGGGCGGCCTGCGAGGCCTTGGTGATGATGGTCTTGACCTCGGCGGGGTTGCGATCGAACCAGTCGACCAGCCACTCGTTGCACACCTTCTGCACGAAGCTGCGTGCCTCGGTGTTGCCGAGCTTGGTCTTGGTCTGGCCCTCGAACTGCGGGTTGGCCAGCTTCACCGAGATGATCGCGGCGAGGCCCTCGCGGATGTCCTCACCGGTGAGCTTCTCGTCGCCCTTGAGGAACTTCTTGTCCGCGCCGTACTTGTTCACCACCGACGTCAGCGCACTGCGGAAGCCCTCCTCGTGGGTGCCGCCCTCGTGCGTGTTGATGGTGTTGGCGAACGTGTAGACGCTCTCCCCGTACGACTCGTTCCACTGCATGGCGATCTCGACCGCGATGCCCTCGCCCTCGGCCCCGAACTCGACAACGGTGCGGTGGATCGGGGTCTTGGTCGCGTTGAGGTGCCGCACGAAGTCGGCGATGCCGCCCTCGTAGCAGAAGACGACCTCCCGCTTCTCCTCCGGCGTGTCCGGGCGCTCGTCGCGCAGCTCGATCCGAAGGCCGCGGTTGAGGAAGGCGTACTCCTGGATGCGCCGGTACAGCGTCTCGTAGACGAACGTGGTCGTCTCGAAGATCGTCGGGTCGGGCCAGAAGGTGACGCTGGTCCCGGTGCGGTCCGTCTCCTCGCCCTTCTGCAGCGGGTCCGGCTTGGAGTTGTTGTACCGCTGGCGCCAGACGTACCCGTCCTTGTGGATCTCCAGGTCGATGCGCGTCGAGAGCGCGTTGACGACCGAGATGCCGACGCCGTGCAGACCGCCGGAGACCGCGTAGGCCTGGCCGTCGAACTTGCCGCCGGCGTGCAGCACGGTCAGCACGACCTCGACCGTGGGCCGCTTCTCCTTGGGGTGCATGTCGACCGGGATGCCGCGGCCGTTGTCCACGACGCGCACGCCTCCGTCGGCGCGCAGCGTGACCTCGATCGTGTCGCAGAAGCCGGCCAGCGCCTCGTCGACGGCGTTGTCCACGACCTCCCACACCAGGTGGTGCAGGCCGCGCTCGCCGGTCGAGCCGATATACATGCCTGGCCGCTTGCGGACCGCCTCGAGCCCCTCGAGGACGGTGATCGAAGAGGAGTCGTAGGACTGTTCGGGCTTGTTTGCTGCCACCCTCGGTCGCTTTCTCGCACTGGCCGGCCGCGCTGGTGGGCGCCCCGGGTCGCGTGCGGAGTCGGTGCGTGTGCGGTGACGGAAGAAGGCACGCTGGTAGCCGACGCTCCTCTGGCAAGCGCCCTGACCTCCTGCGGCCGACCACCGCTGTGACGCACGCGCGGGATGTGATCGACTGTTCTCTGAGCCGATGCAATCCTACTGTGTCCGGGCGACAATTTCGCACCGGGACGGGCCTGTAGTCCTCGTAGCGGGCCGAACGGTGCGGGCCGAAGGTCCCCCCACGCGGGAGGGGTACTCCGGCCTGGTGGCGGGCGGCACAGGCAGTACAGCCTCCGATTCCGGCTTTTGGAGCTTCCGGGGGTCGCGCAAGGGGCCGTTCGTGCCGTATGTTCGCCGCCGCGGGGCGGGGCAGAAGTGAAAGATGAGGGGTGCGCGATGGGGCTCGACAACGTCGCCGTGCAGTGGCCGCGCACCGGCCGCTTCTATGATCCGGTGGCGCCGGCCGAGTTCGTCGACTTCGCCGACCTGGCGGAGAAGCTGCCACTGCACGCCGGGCCGGCGTCGGCCCTGGCCGATCACGTGGCCAAGACGGGCACTGTGCGCGTGACCGGGTACACCGAGCTCGTCGACCTCCTCTTCGGACTCAACGGCGTGCTCTTCGCCACAGATGCGGCCGCCGAGGACGAGGATCCCGTCATCAGCCCGGACGACTGCGCCTGGATCGCCGGCGGGCTGGAGCGGTTCGTCAACGGCCACGCCGAATACGGCGACGAGATCACGTTCGAGACCGTGAGCTCGGTGCTGCGCAAGGCCCTCGAGGGCTCCCGCCTCGCCGAGCAGCAGCTGCGCTGGCTCCAGAGCCGGCTGGACGCGCTGCGGGACGACTCCGGCAACGCGCCGCAGTGGTCGTACTCCATCTCCGAGCTCGACGTGCTGGCCAAGTTCTACCGCCGCTGCGCCCACCGGGGCTTCGCGGTCTATGCCGACTTCTGAGCAGAACTTCTAAGGCTCAGCCGTAGGTGTCGCGGGGCCCGCGGCCCCGGATGCGGCGCGGCCCGCTGCTCCACGACGGCGTGCTCGGCCCCTGGATGTGCAGGCGCTTGACCACGTTGTGACCGACCTCACGCGCGATGCCGGCCAGGAGCTTGGCCGCGAGCATCTTCAGCTGGGTCGCCCACGCGGTCGACTCGGCCTCGATGGTCAGCTCGCCGTCCTCCAGCTTGAGCGGGCGGCTGTGCGCGGCGATGTCCTCGCCGACGACCTTGGCCCACTCGCCGAAGATCCGCGCCTCGCGGGTCGGCTGCGACCAGCCCCGCTGCTTGACCAGGCGCTCGAGCACCGAACCGAAGGGCTGCGGGTCGCGGGGGTCCGGCCCCGGTCCCGTGTACCCCCGCCGGCGCGGCTGCCCGTCGAGCACGGACTTCCGGCGCGGCTGGGCACGGTGCTTGGCCAGCGCGGCCTCGACCGCCGCGCGCGCGAGCTCCGGCCCGGACTTCTCCGGATTCGCCTCAGACACGTCGAACCTCCCCGCCGCCGACCTCGAAGCGCATCCCGCGCAACGTCGACGGAACATCATCCTCCACCGCGCAGGTCACGATCACCTGGCTCGCCGAGCCGACGAGCGCGGCCAGCCGGTCGCGCCGGCCCGCGTCGAGCTCGGCGAACACGTCGTCGAGCACGAGCACCGGCTCGACGCCGTCGTCGCGCAGCAGCTCGTACGCGGCCAAGCGCAGCGCGAGCGCGTAGGACCACGACTCGCCGTGGCTGGCGTACCCCTTGGCCGGCAGCTCGCCGAGGGTCAGCGTCAGCTCGTCGCGGTGCGGCCCGACCAGCGTCACACCCCGCTCGATCTCCGACGGTCGCGATTCCGACAGCGCGGCGAGCAGGGCCGCCTCGAGATCGTCGCCGAGGGCGCACGACGCGTTGTAGGCGATCCGCGCGTCGGAGCGGCTCGCGCTGACCGCGGAGTACGCCTTGGCCACGTGCGGGGCGAGCGCTTCGACGAGATCGAGCCGGGCGCGCACCAGCTGGGCACCGTGGCGCGCCAGGTGCGTGTCCCACACGTCCAGGGTGGACAGGTCGCCGCCGCGGCTGCCGCCGGTCTTGCGCGCCAGGTAGGAGCTGCGCAGCAGGGCGTTGCGCTGCTTGAGCACCCGGTCGTAGTCGGACCGGACCCCGGCGAAGCGGGGCTGGCGGGCGACGAGCAGCTCATCGAGGTACCGTCGCCGCTCTGAAGGGTCTCCGCGAATCAGCGAGAGGTCCTCGGGCGCGAAGAGCACCAGGCGCAGGGCGCCGAGGATGTCGCGCGTGCGGGTCACGGGCGAGCGGCCGAGGCGGGCCTTGTTGGCGCGGCCGGGCTCGATCGACAGCTCGATGAGCAGCTCGCGCTCGTCGTGCACGACGGCGCAGCGGACCACGGCGCGGGCCGCGCCGAAGCGGACCAGCGGCGCGTCCGTGGCGACCCGGTGCGACTCCAGGGTCGCCACGTAGGCGAGGGCCTCGACGAGGTTGGTCTTGCCGACCCCGTTGGGGCCTACGAGCACGCACGGCCCGGGGCCCAGCTCGACGACGACCCGCTCGTAGCTGCGGAAGTCGACGAGCTCCAGGCCCCGGACGTACAAGTTCAGTCCTTCTTGACCGCGTGGCCGCCGAACTGGTTGCGCAGCGCGGCGACGGCCTTCATCGCCGGCGAGTCGTCCTGGCGCGAGGCGAAGCGGGCGAACAGCGAGGCCGCGATGACGTTCATGGGCACGGCGAGGCGGATGGCCT
Source organism: Dactylosporangium sp. NPDC000244 (assembly GCF_040300725.1). Classification (NCBI taxonomy): domain Bacteria; kingdom Bacillati; phylum Actinomycetota; class Actinomycetes; order Micromonosporales; family Micromonosporaceae; genus Dactylosporangium; species Dactylosporangium sp. NPDC000244. Next base: position 31,275 of record NZ_JBEPEH010000043.1, on the reverse strand, counting down.
CCTCGACGGTCCAGCGGCCCTCGCCCGTGTCGTCGGCGTAGCCCTTGATCCCGGCCAGGTCGGGGTCCTCGTCCAGGGCGCGGTCGAGCAGGTCGAGCAGCCAGGACTGCACGACGGAGCCGGCCCGCCAGCTCTTGATGACCTCGGGGATGTTGTCGACGTACTCCGACGCCTCGAGCAGCTCGTAGCCCTCGGCGAAGGCGTGCATCATGCCGTACTCGATGCCGTTGTGGACCATCTTCGCGTAGTGCCCGGCGCCCGGCCCGCCGGCGTGGGCGAAGCCGAACTCGCCGGCCGGCTTGAGGCCCTCGAAGATCGGCATGCAGTGATCGACGTACTGCTTCTCGCCGCCGACCATCAGCGCGTAGCCGTTGGTCCGGCCCCAGATCCCGCCGGAGACGCCCACGTCGAGGTAGCCGATGCCCTTGGCGCCGAGCCGCTCGGCCCGCGGCTTGTCGTTGCTGAAGCGCGAGTTGCCGCCGTCGATCACGATGTCGCCGGCCTGCAGCAGATCCGAGAGCTCCTCGATCGTGGGCTCGGTGAACTGCACCGGAACCATGATCCAGACGACGCGCGGGGCGCCGAGCTTCTCGACGAGCTCGTTCAGGTTCGCGACGTCGGTGACGTCAGGGTGATGGTCGAAGCCGATGACCTCATGCCCGGCGGCGCGCAGCCGCTCGCGCATGTTGAAGCCCATCCTGCCCAGGCCGATGAGACCGAGCTGCATTGTCGTGCCTCCGAATCAGCTGCCGATGCGAACCGGCATGATCAAGTACCAGTACCCAGGGACGATTTCTCCATCATCCTTGGCCGGGGACATGACCGCAGGCTTCTTCGGGTCAGTGAACGACAGCACCGCGATCGGCGCGTCGAGCGCCTTGAGGCCGTCCAGCAGGTACTGGTGATTGAAGGCGATCGTCATCGGCTCGCCTTCGTACTGGCAGTCCATCGCCTCGCTGGCCTTCGCGTCCTCGCTGCCGCTGGCCTCCACGACGAGCCCGTCGGTGCTGAACGACAGCCGGACCGGGGTCTGGCGCTCCGCGACCAGGCCGACACGCCGGACCACCTCGTTGAGCGCCGCCACCGGGATCCGCGCCTGCGCGTTGTGGGTGTCGGGCAGCAGGGCCCGCACCTTGGGGAAGTCGCCGTCGAGCAGCCGGGACGTGGTGCGCCGGCTGCCGCCCGCGAAGCCGATCATGCCCTCGCCGACCTTGCCCCGCGACAGGGCGACCGACACCGATCCGCCGAGCGGGCCGAGGGTCTTCGCGGTGTCGTCGAGCGTGCGGGCGGGTACGAGCGCGGCGATGCTCATGTCGGGCTCGTCCGGGCGCCACTCGAGCTCGCGGACGGCCAGGCGGTACCGGTCGGTGGCCAGCAGCGTGAGCTTGCTGCCCTCGATCTCGATCCGCACGCCGGTCAGCATCGGCAGCGTGTCGTCCTTGCCGGCCGCGATCGCGACCTGCGACACGGCCCCGGCGAACACGGTGGCCTCGACGGTGCCCGCGGACTCGGGCATCTCCGGCAGCGTCGGGTAGTCCTCGACGGGCATGGTCGGCAGCGTGAACCGCGCGCTGCCGCACGTGATCTCGACGTGCGCGCCGACCGCGGCGAAGTCCACCGGCTTGGCCGGCAGGGCCTTGGTGATCTCGGCGAGCAGGCGGCCGGAGACGAGCGTCGCGCCGTCGGCGTCGGCCTGGACCTCGACGGTCACCTGGCTGGAAACCTCGTAATCGAAGCCGGACACCTGCAGGCGACCGTCAGCGACGCGCAGCAGAACGCCGGCGAGCACGGGCACCGAAGGGCGGCTGGGCAGGCTCTTGGCCGTCCAGGCGACGGCATCGGCGAGCGCGTCGCGCTCGACTCGGAACTTCATCGCGGTCCTCCCGCATCGTCATCGGTACTTCATGTTCGCCGCTGTTCGCGCGCCAGATGCCCTGGCCGCCGGGATTTCGCTCCGGGGCGTACGTGTGTGGGCTCGATTGTCGCCGGTGCCGGGGTCGCTCATCGAACCTTAGGGCCTCCGGAGGGCGGTCGTGCACCGACCCCGCCGAACCCGGCGGCCCGACCCGATCCACACGCTGATGATTGTTTTTCTTCTCTTCTTAAAAGAAAAACTACTCGTAATCATAGGTGGTGTGGAAACTGTGGAAAACCCGTGTTTACGCAGGTCAAGGCACTTATAGCACTGGGTATGAGCTGTGCATGAGCCGGTGGGCTCAGCCCTGTGGATTGTGGACGAACGAATATCCACAGGAGTTTTCCACCGGTTGTCCACCGGTAATCCCCAGGGTTTTCCCGTGGTTGTGGATATCGTATGGCCCGAACTCCACTCACGTTCGGTCACCTGTCCACCACTCTCCGGATGCATCCACAAGTCTTCCACACGTGCTCCCCAGGGGTTATCCACAGCCTGTGGGCAAGGCCTGTGTGCTTTCGGTAGTCACCCGGTTACTCACCCCCGGAATTTGGCACGAACGAAGTTATCCACAGGATTTCTGTGGACAGCGTGTGGAAGCTGGGGACAACTCGACCAACCCCGGGCCCTATGTGGCTGTGGATGACCAGGCAAAACCTGTGGGCGGGGTGTGGACAACGTAGGGCCACTTGGCGACTACCACGAGGTCGGCCGGGCGCGCAGGGTGTGGACAACGACTTGTCCACACCCTGTGAAGAGGGCCGGTGGACGACCGGATCACTGTGGAAAAGCGGCTCAGGTCGTCTGCTTGATGCGGTTCGTCAGCTCGGCGATCTGGTTGTAGAGCGAGCGCCGCTCCGCCATCTGCTGCCGGATCTTGCGGTCCGCGTGCATGACGGTCGTGTGGTCGCGGCCGCCGAACGCCTGCCCGATGCGGGGCAGCGAGAGGTCGGTCAGCTCGCGGCAGAGATACATCGCCACCTGACGCGCGTTCACCAGGACCCGCGAACGGCTGTGCCCGCGCAGGTCCTCGAGGCTCACGCCGAAGTAGTCCGCCGTCGACGCCATGATCTGGTCGGCGGTGATCTCCGGGCCGGAGCCGTCGGGGATGAAGTCGCGCAGGACCTCCTCGGCGAGGCTGAGCTCGACCGGGGACCGGGTCAGGTTGGCGAACGCGGTGACCCGGATCAGGGCGCCCTCGAGCTCGCGGATGGACGAGGCGATCCGCGACGCGATGAACTCCAGCACGTCCGGCGGCGCGAAGAGCCGCTCCTGGGCCGCCTTCTTCTGCAGGATCGCGATACGCGTCTCGAGGTCCGGCGGCTGGATGTCGGCGAGCAGGCCCCACTCGAACCGCGTGCGCAGCCGGTCCTCGAGCGTGGCCAGCTGGCGCGGGGAGCGGTCGGAGCTGATCACGATCTGCTTGTTGGCGTTGTGCAGGGTGTTGAACGTGTGGAAGAACTCCTCCTGGGTGCGCTCGCGGGTCTCCAGGAACTGGATGTCGTCGATCAGGAGGATGTCGACGTCGCGGTACCGCCGCTGAAACGCCTGCGTCTTGTCGTCCCGCAGGCTGTTGATGAAGTCGTTGGTGAACTCTTCCGTCGACACGTAGCGCACGAAGCGCGCATTGCCGAGCATGGTGGCGTACTGCCCGATCGCGTGCAGCAGGTGCGTCTTGCCCAGCCCGGAGCCGCCGTAGATGAACAGCGGGTTGTAGGCCTTGGCCGGCGACTCGGCGACCGCGACCGACGCGGCGTGCGCGAAGCGGTTGGACGAGCCGATGACGAAGGTCTCGAAGGTGTACTTCGGGTTGAGCCGGTTTCCGGCGGAGTCCCCGGCCGGCGTGGCGTTGCGGCGGTCCTCGCGGCCGGTGCCCGGCGTCGACGGCCGCGGCGGGGGCAGCTCCTCCCGCGTGGGCTCGTGCGGCTCGTACTTCGACGACTCGTAGCGACCGAGTTCGGCCGCGGCCTCCACGGCGGTGCCGGAGTGCTCGTTGCGCCAGGAATCCGCGGGCTTGACGTCGCCCGGGAGGTCGAACAGGCGGTCGTGCTCCGGCGGCGGTACCTGTGCGACGCCCCGGTGCTCGGTGACCCGCCGCTCGCCGAGCGGGTTGACGCGGTGCTCGGGCATCCGCTCCGTCGGCTCGTCCCCGGACATCGGGGCGCCCGGCAGCGGCTCGCGCAGCGACTGCGACGCGCCGTTGGACCAGTGCGACGCCGACGGGGCCGGCAGCGAGGGCGCGTCCTCGGGCGGCCGGACGGTCACGGCCACCTGGATGGCCCGGCCCAGCAGCCGCGAGAGCGCCTCGGTGATGACCGGGCGCAGCCGGCTCTCGATCATGTCGCGCGAGTACGGGTCCGGCACCGAGAGCAGCGCGGTGTCCTCGACGATCGCCCGCAGCCGCGTCATGCGTAGATACGCACGCTGCTGCGCCGAGTCGAGCCCGTCGGCGAGCTGGTTCGTCGCTGCGTTCCAGATCGCTGCGAGGTCGGTGTCCGTCACCGTTCGCGCACCCCCATCATCATTCGCGGCCCCCACCGCGAGTGGACGGTGCCCGGTTCTTCCCGCCGTCCCGGGTCATCATTGTCCACAGGTTTTCCACAACCTGTGTATCAACGAGTCATGTCCCATGGACGGATCGTCCTGATTCCCTCTTGTCCCGTGCTGACCGTGCGGTGATCAGCGCTTACGCAGAGGTCATGCAGGTCGGGCGCGTGTCTGCCCCCCTCGCAGAACGCCCGTCGAATCCCGGAAAGTCCAGTTTGTCCCGTCGCCGGAGTCGCGGTGTCTACCGGCAACCGGGCACGTTAACAGCGTTGTCCACAACCACTCAACCTTTGTCCACAACGAGCCTGTGGATTTCGGCCTCTACCAGGCATTTCTTTGTTCACACCCCGGCTCGCAGCGTGATCGTTGACGGTCCGTGAGGCGGCGCGTACCCTGTTTCGGTTGGAGGACCGCTCCCTGGTAAACTCCAATCACTGATCGACATCCCGTGGGCGCCTCCTCCGCGTCCCGCCAGTCACGAAGACGGAGCCCCGACGTGAGCAAGCGCACCTTCCAGCCGAACAACCGCCGGCGCGCGAAGACCCACGGCTTCCGGCTGCGCATGCGCACCCGTGCCGGCCGCGCGATCCTGTCGGCGCGCCGCGCCAAGGGGCGCGACCGCCTCTCGGCTTAGTTGTCAGTTCGAAGCCGTTTCTTCGACCGGGCCTTCCGGGAGGCAGCGTGCTGGCGGCCGCTCAGCGACTGCGGCGGCGGGAAGACTTCGCCGCCACCATTCGCAACGGACGTCGCGCCGGCCGGGGGGCAGTGGTTGTGCATTTCCTGAACCCCGGGCCGTCGCGGCCCGGGGTTTCCGGCGTTTCGGATCCTTCTGACTTGTCGCCTTCGGCCGGGTTTGTGGTCTCCAAGGCGGTGGGCAACGCCGTCGTGCGCAACACGGTGAAGCGGCGGCTGCGGCACCTCGTGCGCCCGCGCCTCGCCGACCTGCCCGCGGGCTCCGTGATCGTGGTGCGGGCGCTGCCCGAGGCGGCGACCCGGTCCTTCGACCTTCTGCAGCAAGACCTGGACTCGGCGCTGGAAGCCGCGCGCCGACCGAAGATCCGAGGTGTCCGTCGATGAACGTCGGAGCCCGGATCGTGGCAGCTCCCATCGTCGCGTACCGTCGTTGGATAAGCCCGGCGTTGCCGGCGCGTTGTCGGTTCTACCCGTCGTGCAGCGCTTATGCCCTGGAGGCGGTCGGCACGCACGGCGCGGTGAAGGGAATCGGCCTCGCGATCTGGCGGCTGCTGCGCTGCCACCCATTCCACCCCGGTGGGTTCGACCCGGTGCCACCGCGCCGGGGACACTCGCCCGAGCCCGAGTCGACGTGACTGGAGCGGTGTCGTGATTAGCAAGCTGATGGCCGGGATCTACTGGCTGATCTCAAAGGTGATGCTGTTCTGGCACACCGTCTGGGATTCGATCCTGCCGGACCACCGGGTTCTGAGCACCAACTGGCAATGGGTCCTGGCGATCGTCTTCCTGGTGATCACCGTCCGGGTCGTGCTGTTCCCGATCTTCGTCAAGCAGATCAAGTCGCAGCGCGCGATGCAGGCGATCCAGCCGAAGATGAAGGAGCTGCAGGAGAAGCACAAGGGCGACCGGGAGACCCTCCAGAAGGAGGTCATGAAGCTCTACCAGGAGGAGAAGGTCAACCCGCTCATGGGCTGCCTTCCGATGTTCCTGCAGATCCCGGTCTTCATCGGCCTCCTGCACGTGCTGCGCCACCTCCGGCCGGGCATGTCCGACCACAGCATGGAGCTCTACGGCTGGACCAAGTCGGAGTTCCTCAGCGCCGTCGACGCCCGCCTCTTCGATGCCCCGATCGTCGCCAAGTTCAGCAGCAGCACGGCCGAGCTGCTGAAGATCGATGCGAGCTCGACCACGGTGAAGATCGTCGCCGCCATCCTGGTCGCGCTGATGATCACCACGACCTACCTGACGCAGCGTCAGATGATCAAGAAGACGGGCTGGAACACCGACCCGCAGCAGCGCATGATCCAGAAGTTCATGCTCTACGGAATCCCGTTCTTCACCCTGACGTCCGGCTGGTACTTCCCGATCGGTGTCATCATCTACTGGGTCACGAACAACGCCATCACGCTGGCCCAGCAGTACTGGGTGCTGCACAAGTACCCGCCGCCGGCGAGCGCGTCGACCAGCAACACGCCGTTCAAGGGCGGCGCCAAGAAGGCCGCCGACGTCAAGCAGCCGAGCGGGTTCGGCGCGCTGTTCGCCAAGGCCCGCGAGGACGCCGCGGTGCAGCAGCGGACCAACGGCAAGGGCGCGGCGAAGGCGACCGGCGCCAAGGCCAACGGCACGGCCCCCGAGGCCGCCGGGCCGTCCCGGGCTCCGAAGCCCGGCGCCAAGCCGATCAACCCGAAGAAGGGTGGCGCCGCGAAGCGGCAGTCGGGTTGATGCGACCCCGCTGGGCCACCCCTCAACGAGCCCAGCGCGGGGCGCTCCCTGCAAGCAACCCACCCCTCACCGACGACCTGTGACGGCGCCTCGGCGCCCCAAACAAGCGGAGATGAGTTTCGTGACCGACACCACCAGTGATCTCGGCGCCGAGGACTTGGACGAGCAGACGGCTGCCGCGTCCACCGAGTCCGAGACCGAAGGCGACGAGGAGTCCTCGGCCTCGGCCAACGGCTCGGGCCGCTCGAGCGCGGACCTGTTCCGCGAGAGCGAGATCGCGGCCGACTACGTCGAGGGCCTGCTCGACATCCTCGACTACGACGGCGACATCGACGAGCTCGTCGTGAGCGGCCGGCCGGTCGTCGAGGTCGTCGAGGGCGGGGACGGCTCGGGCAAGCGGCTGCAGGCTCTTGTGGGCCAGCGGGGCGCGACCCTCGAGGCGCTGCAGGAGCTGAGCCGGTTGGCCGTGTTCCGGCAGACGGGTTCGCCGAGCCGGCTGCTGCTCGACGTGGGCGGGTACCGGGCGCTGCGGCGCAAGGAGCTCGGGGCGATCGCGAAGAACGCGGCCGAGAAGGTGAAGGAGTACGGCGAGGCTGTGCGGCTGGAGCCGATGAGCGCGTTCGAGCGTAAGTGCGTGCACGACGTCATCAACGCCCTGCCCGGGGTGGAGAGCGAGTCGGAGGGCGTGGAGCCGTCCCGCCGGATCGTGGTTCGCCCGACCGCTTGATTTTTCTGCTCTTCCTGAACCGCCCCGGCATTCGTCCGGGGCGGTTCTGTTTTTTGCCCTCGGCCTTTTGCTCTCGGCCTTTCGCCGGCCCGGTTGCCCTCGGCCTCTTGCCCTCGGTTTCGCTCACGGCTGCCTTGTCCTTATCGCCAGCCCGGTCCGGCCTTGCGTTGGCCGCTTCCGCTCTGGCCCGCGGTCCCGCTTGGACGCTCCCCCGTCGCCACGGGCATACTGGTTGTTGACGCGACTGGCGGCATCGAGGATGGGCAACCATCGGGAAGCCTCGTCGTGGGAGTCGACCGCCTGGGCTCTCACGTGTGACGAGGAGTCGTATGCCCAACTCACCAGCTTCCGCTTCCCACCTCGCCGACTCCACTCCGTCGGCCGGTTCCGCCCCGTCGACTTCCACCCCCTCGGCCGGTTCCACTTCCGCGCCTGGTTCGACTTCCGCGCTTGGTTCGACTTCCGCGCCTGGTTCCGCTGCCGGTTCCGGTCCCTCGGCGGCGCCTGGTTCCGCGCCCGTGTCCGGCTCCGCTCGCCTGCTGCCGGGTGCTCCGGTGGCGGAGAGCATCCTCGCGGACGTCGCCACGCGGGTGGCGGCCCTCCGCGCTCGAGGCATCACCCCGTCCCTGGCCACGATTCTGGTGGGCGACGACGACGCCAGCGCCGGGTACATCCGGATCAAGCAACGCCAGGCCGCCGAGCTCGGCTTCGACTCCCCGCACCGCCACCTCCCGGCGGACGCGACGCAGGCCGACCTCCACGCCGCGATCGACGAGTTCAACGCCGCCCCAGACGTGCACGCGCTCCTGATCCAGTACCCGACGCCGAAGCACCTCGACTACGACGCCGCCCTCATGCGAGTCGACCCGGACAAGGACGTCGACGGGATGCACCCGCTGAATCTGGGTCGCTTGGCGGCCGGCATCCCGGGCCCGCTCCCCTGCACCCCCGCCGGCATCGAGGCACTGCTGGCCCACTACGAGATCCCCGTCAGCGGCCGCGAGGTCGTGATCCTCGGCCGCGGCGCGACACTGGGCCGCCCCTTGGCGATGCTGCTGGCCCAGAAGCGGCCCACGGCGAATGCCGCCGTGACCGTCGTGCACACCGGGGTGCCGGACTGGCCCCGGTACACGCTGCGCGCCGACATCCTCATCGCCGCCGCCGGCGTCCCGGGCATCATCCAGCCGGAGCACGTGAAGCCAGGCGCGATCGTGATCGGCGGCGGCGTACGGTACTCCGGCCGCCGCCTCCTCCCCGACGTAGACGAGTCCTGCGAAACGGTGGCGGGCGCCATCACCCCGCGCGTGGGCGGCGTAGGCCCGACGACAGTGGCCATGCTCTTCCGCAACGCCATCGAGGCCGCCGAGCGCCGTTTCACGTGAAACGGGTCCGGAGGGGCGGGGTGCGTTTGCCGCTCCTCCGGCTCTGCTCGGTCTCGATAAGCATCGTCTCCGCGTGCCGTTTCCGCGTGCCGTTTCCGCGTGCCGTTTCCGCGTGCCGTTTCCGCGTGCCGTTCGGTGTTGTCGAGAAGAATCGAGGGCCTGGGCGTCGACGGCGCGTGAGATACCCAGTCCGTGTTTGGTGGCTCCTGGGGTCGGACTCGCCCGGTGGCTTCGATCGGCGAGGGGAAATTCGTGGCTGCGGCTTGTCGCCCGCCTACGAGGGCCCTGCGTCTGCTCGTGAGTCCGTGGTCGTTCGGCCCGTCCGCCGAGCTCGGCCGCCGATATTCAATGCGGCCCTGCGGCGGGGTGGGCGGCGGCGACGCGCACGGGTCGTTCCGCAGACGAGGGGATGTAGGAGTCGATCGACTGCCAAGCGGCTCGAGCGACAGCCGAGGAGAGTTGGCCGCCGGCCCGGTGAGGATTAAGGGGCCTGAGGTCTTGCCGGGCGGTCTTCGGCATCAGTCGCGAACTGGTGACTTCTCCGCTCGTCCGAACTCGCCAGCACGGTGCCAAGGGGGGAGGACATTGGCTCCGCGGACGAGTCCCCCGCCCAGCCAACTGACGCCTCGCGTGGCCGATTTGCTTACCCCCGCGCTAGTCCAGCCGGCCCGGTGCGTTCGTTCCCCACCGCCGTCCCGAGGCCCGCCCGCTCCAGCTGCCGCTCACGTATTGCCCCGCTCCGAGTCGGCCGGCCGCACCCGCGCCGCGCCCGCCCCGTCGCACCCGAAGCGCGCCGGCCCGTCGCACCCGAGGCGCGCCCGCCCGTCGCGCTCGGATTGCGTCCATCGGTCGCAGCGGGTCGCGCGCTCGCCAGTCGCCCCGTGCCGAGCTTCCTGGTCGCACCTTCCCGTCCGGCGGTGCCGTCGGCGCGTCGAGGGCTCTCAGTCTGCGACACCGCGCTGGACCACAACCGACTGCCGACTCGACACGGACACGCCTCCCGCAAGGCCCGGAGCAATCACGCGCTTCCGGTCGCATCCCGCATCCCAGCTCGTGCCCCAATGGCGCTCGTGCGCCAGCAGCGATGGCCACGTCGCTCGGAATGCACGCCCACGCGGCTCGGGTGCCCGGCCCACCCCTCCACGCCGGCCAAAGCGCCCAATCGGCTCCGCCGCCGCGCTTGCCTCCCCGTCGTTTAGCCGCCTCGCGTCGCGACCGCACCACTCGCGCCGTCAAGCACTCCGCACCGACCGCCAGCACTCACCGGGCAACCCGCCCCGAGCCGAGCCCGAGTCGTATCCCCCGCCCCTCCGGTAGCGCCAGCCCTGTCAGCCCCACCGGCCCCGCGGCCACCACCCACCCAAGGACCACCGCGCCCCACCGACCACGTTTCACGTGAAACACGCCCGCCCGGGTGCTCCCCGCGTCCGGGGCTCGCGAGCCGAACATGGTTTGCTTGACCTCATGGACGGTGCAGTGCCCAGCGAGATTCTCCCCGTGGCCGAGAAGGTCTTCGGCGATCGGCTCCCCGCCGCGACCCGCTTCGCGGAGTTGCTCGTTACCGATGGAGTTGTGCGTGGGCTCATTGGGCCTCGCGAAGCGCCCCGCATCTGGGAGCGGCACCTCCTGAACTGTGCCGTGGTCGCGGACCTCATTCCGTCGGGTGCCTCCGTCGTCGACGTCGGGTCAGGAGCCGGTCTCCCCGGTATGGTGCTGGCAGTGGCTCGTCCCGACCTGTCCGTCACCCTGGTCGAGCCGCTCGCACGACGTACCGCATTCCTTTCCGAAGCGGTGACGGCCCTCGGCCTCGAGCGGACCACCGTGGTCCGCGCCCGGGCCGAGGAGTGCGTCGGCAAGCTCGCGCTCGCCGACGTCGTCACCGCCCGAGCCGTCGCTCCGCTCGACCGGCTCGCCGGCTGGTGTCTCCCCCTCACCGCCATCGGCGGCCATCTGCTCGCGATGAAGGGCGCCTCCGCGGCGGCCGAGGTCGCCGAGCACGCGGAGGTCCTGACGAAGCTCGGTGCGGGTACGGCCTCGGTGCGCACGTGCGGGGACGCCGTCCTCGCCGAGCCCACCACCGTGGTCGACATCGTGCGGGAGCGAGAAGGCGTGCGCGTCCGCAAGGCCGGGGCCGCGCGCGAGCGGGAAGCCGCGCGGGCCCGAGACGCGGGAGACGCGCGGCAGCGGGAAGGCGCGCGCCCCCGGAAGTCCGGTGGGCGTCGCGGCCGATAACCGGGGGCGTGTTCCGCGACCCCCGGGCAACGGGGGAACGGGGACCACGCATGGCGGACGGCAGGGCGGTCGGCATCGGATGGCCGATGTCGCCGATACAGCGACTCGGCGGCCTGCTCCGGCGAGTTGACGGATTTCTGGTCTTTTGGCGGCCGAGTTGGGGTGAGAAGGCCAACGACGCGCCGGTGAGTCATGGCTCCGCCCGGCGAAGCGCCGTAGGCTGGCCCAGCGCCACTCTTCTGTCCGACGGAACGGCACCCGATGGGGCCGGCCTGGACGGAACGGATCCGGACGGCGAGCGCCCCGCGGGGGCGGACGACTCCGGAGCCGGTACCGCCGGGACGACCCCCAGGGCGGCGGACTCCGGCCCACGGGCGGCCCCCGGCGAACCCTCCACCGATGCGACCGACGGACTCGACACCGTCGACCACGCGGCGGATGTTCCCGAGGACCACGGGTCGGCGGACGAGGCGGCCGAGGGTGCACACCTTTCCGAGCGGGACGGGACTGACATGGTGCGCGACAGCGATGATGGTCCGGGCTACGGCGATGCAGACGGTCATGTTTCACGTGAAACGGGGATAGAGGGCTGGGGCGTACGCCCGAGTGGCCGGCCGGTGCCACAGCCCCGAGCAGAGCACGGCGACTCCTCGCGCCCGGTCGAGCCGGTGCGATTCGAGGCCCCCGGGGCACCCTCCGCGACTCCGGGGCCGGTCTCGCCGAACGTGCCTCATGCGGTACCGCCGCGAAATCCCGTGTCCGCTCCACCGCACGGCTCGCCGACGCGCTCGGATGCGGAGTCGACACGCGGGGGCACGGTGGATTTTCAGGTAGCGGGCCCGAACGAGCGCGGCGCAACCGGTACCCTTTACGGCCGGGGAGTATCGCCAACAGTCGACGCTTCTCAGGCCGAGGTGCGGCCCGAACGACGGAACCCACCATCCCCCCGGCCTCACCCGTCCGTCGTCACCGCGGATACCGAGGGCGCCATGACTGACGCGTATGTTTCACGTGAAACCGAAGACCCCCCGCTGGCACAGGAGGCAAAACGCGCCGTGGAGATTCTCAACCCGAGCGGGGAGATCACCATGCCCCGCCCACCACGGCGCCGCACGATGTGTGTGGCCAACCAGAAGGGCGGCGTCGGGAAGACGACCACCGCGGTGAACATCGCCGTAGCCCTCGCGCTCCACGGCAACCGCGTGCTGGTGATCGACCTCGACCCCCAGGGCAACGCCTCGACCGGACTCAACGTGCCCCACCACTCGGGCGTGCCGGACGTGTACGACTGCCTCATCGACGGCGCCCCTCTGGACGCGGTGACCCAGCAGGTCGAGGGCATCCCGAACCTCTGGGCGGTACCGGCGACGATCGACCTCGCCGGGGCGGAGATCGAGCTCGTCTCGGTCGTCGCCCGCGAGTCGCGACTCAAGCGCGCCATCGAGGCCGGCGGCGACAACTACGACTACATCTTCATCGACTGCCCGCCCTCCCTCGGCCTCCTCACGGTCAACGCGCTCGTCGCGGCCGAGGAGGTCCTGATCCCGATCCAGTGCGAGTACTACGCGCTGGAGGGCGTGCAGGCGCTCACGAACAACATCGAGCTCGTCCGGTCGCACCTCAACCCGAACCTCGACATCACGACCGTGCTCCTGACGATGTACGACCGGCGCACGCGCCTGGCCGACCTCGTCGAGCAGGACGTGCGGAACCACTTCGGCGAGAAGTGCCTGAATGCGGTGATCCCCCGCAACGTGCGGGTATCGGAGGCGCCGAGCTACAGCCAGTCGGTCATGACGTACGACCCCGGCTCGCGGGGTGCGGTCAGCTATTTCGAGGCGGCGCAGGAAATCGCGCTGCGCGGTGCGCAGGGCGCACAGGTGGGAGGGGTCGCATGAAGTCCAACCGACGTGGGGGTCTCGGGCGAGGGCTCGGCGCTCTCATCCCAACCGCCGCCGCGCCGGCCGAGGGTGCGACCGGCACGGCGACCGCGCTCGCCACTCCCCCGAACGTCACGAACGGCGCCCCGGCGGAGACCCCGGCGGCTCCGGCTCCGGCCCCGGCGGCCGACGCGCTCGCTCCGGTGCCGGGCGCCCGGTTCGCCGAGATCCCGGTCGGCGCCATCACGCCGAACCCGAAGCAGCCGCGGCAGGTGTTCGACGACGAGGCGATCGAGGAGCTGAAGACCTCGATCCAGGAGGTCGGCTTCCTCCAGCCCATCGTCGTGCGTGAGCTGCGGGAGGCCGAGGGTGAGAAGCAGTATGAACTCGTCATGGGCGAGCGTCGCTGGCGGGCCGCCCAGGCGCTGGGCAAGGAGGCCATCCCGGCGATCGTCCGCGAGACGCGCGACGACGCGATGCTGCGGGACGCGCTCCTGGAGAACATCCACCGGGCAAACCTGAACCCGCTCGAAGAGGCGGCCGCGTACCAGCAGCTGCTCGAGGAGTTCGGCGCGACGCACGAGGAGCTCGCCAAGCGCATCGGCCGGAGCCGCCCGCAGATCTCGAACACGATCCGGCTCCTGAACCTGCCGGCCCCGGTCCAGCGCCGCGTCGCGGCGGGCGTCCTCTCCGCCGGGCACGCGCGGGCGTTGCTCGGCCTGGAGGACTCGGGCGAGCAGGAGTCGCTGGCGACGCGGATCGTCGCGGAGGGCCTGTCGGTGCGCGCCACCGAGGAGCTCGTCCAGCTGGCCGTGGCGGAGGGCGCGCCGAAGAAGTCGGCCCCGGCCCAGCGCCGCGCCAAGCCGCACGCGCCGGCGCTGTCCGATCTGGCCGACCGCCTCTCGGACCGCTTCGACACGCGGGTGAAGGTCGACATCGGCCGTCGCAAGGGGCGCATCACGATCGAGTTCGCGACGGTCGACGACCTGGAGCGGATCGTGGGCATCATCGGCGTGCCGGAGGAGCAGTCGGCGACACAGGAGCAGTAGCGCCTCAGCGCAGAGCGAGGGCCGATCCCGTACCAATCGGGATCGGCCCTCGTGCTTTTCCAGAGATCCATGACTCGGGTCCGCGTCACGATCTGACCGTTGCTCCCGCCAGACAATGGGCGGTCCCGAGGGCCTTCGGCCGGAGGGGCCCGCCCAGCCAGGTCCGCGGTGCCAAGAGCAAGAACCGACCCCAACGGGGGCCGAAAAGTGCCATTCCGAAGCTCCGGAGGCCGAAAAGTCGGCGGGGAGAAATCTTGAGAGAACGGCTCTGAGCGAATCTTGTCCACAGGGGTTATCCACAGGCTCACCCGTTTCACGTGAAACCGAGCGCTGAATGCGTTGCAGCCCTGTGGATGAACATGGCCACACGTAGGACGACCTCGATCGCGTCATCCACAGCACAATCCACCGAGCCTGTGGATAACTCGCCCACTGTCCACAGGGTACGGACACCGGGCTCCCGGTCGGCTAGGGTCGGCTTCGTGCCCGAGTCGCCGCAGCAACCGCGAGAGCTCCCCGCCTTCACCTACTGGCCCACCTTCCCGTTCGAGGGCGACATTCGCGTCAAGCGCCTCCTCGATCCGGTGCCGATCGAGCCCCCGCGCCACGGCGACAACCCCGCCGAGTGCCGGGCCTGCGCGGCGCCGGACGACGCGTACATCTGGGTGAGCGACCGCTGGCGCGTCCGCGCGCTCGATCGCCCGACGGGCCTGCCGGCCGTGCTGATCCTCGAGTCCCGGTCGCACCTCGACCTGGGCGACCTGCCGAACATGCTCGCGGCCGAGCTCGGCGTGATGACCGTCCGCCTGGAGCGCGCGATCCGCTCGCTGGACGACGTGGCCCGGGTTCACGTGAACCGCTGGGGCGACGGCGCGGCGCACCTGCACGTGTGGTTCCTCGCCCGGCCCTATGGACGGCTCCAGCTCCAGGGCACCTTCCTCGCGCTGTGGGACGACATCCTGCCCCCGATTCCGGAGGATCGCTGGCGCGAGAACCTGGCGATGGTCGCCGCCTGGCTGGCCGAGTTCGGCGGGCGCCCGCTGGCCGAGCCGCCGCGCATCAACTGGACCGCCCCGACGAGCCTGGCCGAGCGCGAGGCCCAGACCCAGCCCGACGACGCCCTGGAGCCGGCGGCCGCCGCGGCCGAGAACGACGACGTCGTAGTCCCGGAGCCGGCCGCGGGCAACGGCGACGCACCGGACGACCCGGCCTCGCAACAGCCCTCGACCCCGACCCGCTGACCCGACGTCGGGAGCGAAAGCGCCTGCGGCACGGGCGGCAGCACCCGCGACACGGGCGCGCGGCCACGT
Source organism: Dactylosporangium sp. NPDC000244 (assembly GCF_040300725.1). Classification (NCBI taxonomy): domain Bacteria; kingdom Bacillati; phylum Actinomycetota; class Actinomycetes; order Micromonosporales; family Micromonosporaceae; genus Dactylosporangium; species Dactylosporangium sp. NPDC000244. The sequence goes on along the minus strand of NZ_JBEPEH010000043.1, from coordinate 15,818 downwards.
ACGGTAGCCGTCCGGCCATCGCGATCCACCCGAACGGTCGCCGGGGGGAGCGGGGATAAGGAACTGTCCGCGGATGGGTCCCACGGCGTGTCACGAGTGCGTACGATCAGGGACGAGCTAATCCCGGGTGCGGTGGAGATGGGCCAATGTCGCGACGTCTCGTCAGTCTGACGCTGGACACCCTCGAGGATCTTCCTCGATCGTGCCGTGACTGCGTGTTCTGGGAACTCGATCCCGTCTCCGCCGATCGGGCGTGTGCCAACGGCGACCCGGGCCTCGAGAAGGAGGCCTGGGTCTCGCAGACGCTGCTCGAGTGGGGCTCGTGCGGCAAGCTCGTGTACGTCGACGGAATGCCGGCCGGATTCGTGATGTTCGCGCCGCCCGCGTACGTGCCGCGAAGCATGGCCTTCCCGACGTCCCCGGTCTCACCCGACGCCGTGCTGCTCATGACCGCGCACGTCGTGCAGCCGTTCGCCGACGGCGGGCTCGGCCGCATGCTCGTCCAGGGCGTCGCGCGCGACCTGACCAAGCGCGGCGTGAAGGCGATCGAGGCGTTCGGCGACGCGAAGTTCGGCGAGGTCGACGAGGCGGGGCGCAACGAGCGCGGCTGCCTGGCGCCGGCGGACTTCTTCCTGTCGATCGGCTTCAAGACCGTACGACCGCATCCGCGCTATCCCCGTCTGCGTCTCGAGCTGCGAACCGCCCTGTCGTGGAAGTCGGACGTCGAGTACGCCTTGGAGAAGCTGCTCGGCTCGATGAGCCCGGAGTCGCTGCTCCGCCCGGTGCTTCCCGTTCGCCCGGCGACTCGAGAGATGACCTCCGGCTGAGCCGATCGAGTCCGTAAAGGCTCCCAAATACGGGCAAATCCCCGCGCCGCTTGCTGCCCGACCAACGGCCACGCAAGCCGGCGCTCCGCAGCGCCGATCGGAGGCGTCGGTCGGGTTGGCTGGCCGGGTTTCTCCGTTCCAGCAGAGCGACGTCAGGCCCGCGCCCGCGGCGCAGATCGCGGCGCCGACCGAGCGCCGCAGTGCCGACTGAGCACAGCGGCCCCGAGCAGCGCAGTAGAAAACGACCGAGCGCAGCGGCACCGACCAGAGCAGTAGCAACGACCGACCGCAGCGGCACCGGCGCCGGGTCCGCGAGGCGACCGAGGTCGAGCTGCGTTCGGAGTGAAGCTGCGATCGGCGTGCGTGGAGCCGCGTTCGGCAAACGCCGACGGCCCGGAAGCCGCACAGCCCCGGGCCAGATGTCGGATGAGCGCTACGCGGTCGGAGCGGTCGAGCCCGTCAAGGCCCGAAGCAGACTCACGTCGATCGAGCCGGTCGGGACGTCCGCCTCGACGGGGAGGTACATCCGCTGGACCGCGGCCATGATGGCCTCCACGACACGGTCGCGGAAGGCGGGGTCGATCAGCTGCCGCCGGTCCCCCGGCGACGTCAGGTAGCCCACGTCGACCCGGACGGCGGGCATCTTGGTGAGCCGGAGCAGCTCCCAGGTCTTCGGGTGGGTGTGGCAGTCGCGCAGCCCGGTGCGGACCACGATCTCGCGCTGCACGAGGCCGGCCAGCCGCTCTCCCACGACGGAGGTGGGGCCGGAGACGGAGCCGTAGTGGTAGGTGGCGACGCCGTCGGCGACGGGCGTGCCGTGGCCGTCGAGGTGGATCGAGATGAGGAGGTCGGCGCCGAGCTCGTTCGCGAGCTGCACCCGGTCACGGTCGCTCAGAGCGTTCGTGGGCTGCGGACCCCTGGTGAGGTTCACCCGCATCCCCGCGGCCGCCAGACGGCCCTCCAGGCGGGCCGCAAGGTCATACACGAGGTCCGCCTCCACCCACCGCAGCGGCCCGTCCGGCACCACGTGCCCCGTGTCGGGGCCGCCGTGGCCGGGGTCGATCACGATGCGCTTGCCGAGCAGCGTCGGGCCGGAGGCGCGGAAGGCCTCGGCCTCGCGCAGGAGCTGGGGTCGGCCGCCGATGACCTTGCGGCCGAGCCGGCGCAGGGCGCCGATCGTGGCCGGGCCGCACTCGCCGTCGGGGCGCAGGCCCACCTCGCGCTGGAACTGGGCCACGGCGTGCGCGGTGCGGCTGCCGTAGATGCTGTCGGCGCGGCCGGGGTTGTACCCCATCTCGAGCAGCCGCTCCTGGAGCTGGCGGACGTCGTCGCCGACGTAGGGGTCACCGACGGTGTGGAACAGGGCGCGCTGGCCGAGCCGCCAGCGGGCCGCGTCCAGGGCGCGCCAGGTCTCGTCGCCCACCTCACCGTCGACGGTGAGGCCCCGGCTCTGCTGGAAGGCGCGCACGGCCCGCTCGACGTCGGCGTCGTACTCTGGATCGCCCCACGACGGATCCGACGGCAGGAGATCCTCCAGCAGCTCCAGCACGACCAGAATGCCGCGGATCTCGGCAACCGCCGCTCCCCGCGCCCCGCGCCGGATAGCCCGCATGTGGTCCTCCTGAAGTGCCTGTGCCCCGCGTCGGAATCGTACGTGCCCGCCTGAGCGCGCCGTTATGGGGCGATTCACCCATGCCGAGCCGCGTCCGCGAGGCAGCGTACTCCCACCACCTCGCTGGCGCGCCCTACCGAGCACCGCACCACGGAGAAAAAGCGCCGCGGCGATCGCAGCGTTACACCGGAACCGAAATGCCCCGTCTCCGCGACGGCGGAGACGGGGCACGGAGGCTGGGATCAGGCCGGGTCGAGCGCCGACTCGATCAGCCGGACCAGCGCGCTCTTCGGGTTGGCGCCCACGACCGAGCGGAACGGCTCGCCGTCCTTGAACACGGTCAGGGTGGGCACCGAGAGGACCTGGTAGGCCCGCGCGGTCTCCGGGTTGCTGTCGATGTCGACCTTCACGATCTTGACCTTGTCGGCGAGCTCACCGGCGGCGATCTCGTTCAGCATGGTTTCGATCTTGCGGCACGGCTGGCACCATTCCGCCCAGAAGTCCACCAGAACCGGAATATCCGATTTGAGGACGTCGACCTCGAAGGTCTTGTCGCTGACGGGCTGGATGGCTCCCATGCGCTCTCCTTCTCTCCAAGCTCTCTTGCTCTACAGGGCCGCGATGAACCGCTCGGCGTCAAGGGCCGCGGCGCAGCCGGTGCCCGAGGCGGTGATGGCCTGCCGGTAGGTGTGGTCGACGACGTCGCCGGCGGCGAACACGCCCTCGATGTTGGTGCGGGTGCTCGGCGCGGCGACCTTCACGTAGCCCTCGTCGTCGAGCTCGACCTGGCCGCGGAACAGCTCGCTGCGCGGGTCGTGACCGATCGCGACGAACACGCCGGCCACCGGCAGGTCCTGCTCGTCGCCGCTCTCGGTGTTCTTGACGCGCACGGCGCCGACGCGGCCGCCGGCGTCGACGACCTCCGTCACGACGCTGTTCCAGAGGACCTCGATCTTCTCGTTGGCCAGGGCGCGCTCGGCCATGATCTTGCTGGCGCGGAACGAGTCGCGGCGGTGGATGATCGTGACCTTGGTGGCGAAGCGGGTGAGGAAGGTCGCCTCCTCCATCGCCGAGTCGCCGCCGCCCACGACGACGATGTTCTCGTTGCGGAAGAAGAAGCCGTCACAGGTGGCACAGGACGACACGCCTCGGCCGAGCAGCTCCTGCTCGCCCGGCACGCCCAGCGGGCGCCAGGCGGAGCCGGTGGCCAGGATGACGGCCTTGCCGCGGTATTCCGTCTCGCCGATCCACACGCTCTTCACCGGGCCGTCGAGCGCGACCCGGGTCGCGTCGTCGGTGATGAACTCGGCCCCGAAGCGCTCGGCCTGCTTGCGCATGTTGTCCATGAGCTCGGGCCCGTTGATGCCGTCCGGGAAGCCGGGGAAGTTCTCCACCTCAGTGGTGGTCACCAGCGCGCCACCGGAAGTAACGCCCTCGATCACCAGCGGCTTGAGATTGGCCCGGGCCGCATAGACGGCAGCCGTGTACCCGGCGGGACCGGACCCCACGATGATCAGGTTGCGGACCTCGTCCACGGTCGACTCCTCGAATTCAGCCTGTGCCAGCAAAACGTCATCCTACGAACCGGCCATTCCCGGTGGACGGTGACTCGTGTGCCACATCACCACTACGGGGCGGTGGTCCGGTACCGTTCGTCGGCGATCGCCCCGCCGAGGCCGCAGTTCGGCCCGACGACGATCACGAGACGCTTGCCTACCGCGGTCCGCGAACCGTCGACGACCACGACCAGCGCCGGCTGTCCCTCGAACGCGGCGTAGTCGACCAGCGCCACCTGACCACCGTATTCCCTCGTGATGGCGGTGAGGCACGCGGCCCGCGCGGCCGGCTCGGCGAGGCGCGCGAGTGGGCTCGGCACGGCCGCCGGGGCCTTGGCGCTGTTGTCGAACGCGCTCGGGCCGCCGTTGCCCTGCATGTCGTTGCGGGACTGCGTCTTCGGCACCGTTTCGGTGACGCCGCCGACCGTGCCCCGGGCATAGTCGCGGCCGCTGGAGATGATCGGCGAGTCGCCCGCGAACGGCAGGAACCCCGACGACCCGGGGCCGGAGTCGCCCTGGGCGCCGGTGGCGGAGCCGCGCTCGGGCCCGCCCGCGGCAATGTTGGGCACGGCGGACGAGGGCCGGTCGGACTTGGTGGCCCCGGACTCGCGCAGCACCTGCACGCCCACGCCGCCGCACACGAGCACCGCCGCGGCCGCGGTGAGCCCGGCGGTCCAGCGCATCCGGCGCCGCCTGCGCGCTTCGCGCGCACGGTTCAGGTCGACCACGGGGGCGTCCGCCGGGGGCGCGGTGACGGCCGAGGCCAGGGCCGCGTCGAGGCGTTGTTGCACATCCAGCGGTACCGGTGCCGCCTCCGCCCCCAGCGCGTGCAGCTCGTCACGCATGACCGCGTCGGCCGACACGAGCATCGCGTAGGCCTCGGCCCAGCTCTCCTCGGTGCTGACCAGGTGGCGCACGTCCTCCGCGGCCGGGGTGCCGTCCAGCGCCCCGCCGACGAAATCGGCGAGCCGGTCGAGGTCGGCTTCGGTGAAGGCCGTCACGCGCCACCCTCCTTTCCGGACGCGGATGGGACGTCTGACGCGAGCCCGGTGGGGCGGTTGTCGGTCGTCGGCCCGGCTCGGTCGTCGGCCCGGACGTCGTGCGGGACGCCGGACCGGCCGCCGTGCAGGGCGTCGGTCGGTGCGGCGGCTCGGGCGTTCGCGGCAGCGTCGGCCCGGGCCGCCTCAGATGGGACGCGGCCACCGTCGACGGGGTTCCGCAGATGACCGAGGAGCAGCGCGAGCCGGGCCCGGCCGCGCGCGCACCTGCTCTTGATGGTGCCCTCCGCGACGCCGAGCATCGCGGCGGCCTCGGCGACGGGGTAGCCCTGCACGTCCACGAGCACGAGCGCGGCCCGCTGCTCCACGGGCAGTTGTTGCAGCGCCTGGCGCACGTCCATGGCCGTGTCGCGGTCGCTCGCCGGGGCCGGTGTGATGTCCGTCTCGGGCAGCGGGACCGTCGGGCGGGCCTGGCGCCGGCGCACCCGGTCGAGGCACGCGTTCACCACGATCCGGTGCAGCCAGGTGGTGACGGCCGAGTCGCCGCGGAAGTTGCCGGCCGCGCGGAACGCCGAGAGCAGCGCGTCCTGGAGCGCGTCGGCGGCCTCCTCGCGGTCGCCCAGCGTGCGCAGCGCGACCGCCCAGAGACGGTCGCGATGGCGCCGGACGAGCTCGCTGAAGGCGTTGGGGTCGCCGCCGGAGTGGGCACGCAGCAGCCACGCGTCGTCGCGCATGTCCCGCGCGCCCGGCTCCGCAGCTTCCACGGGTCGCACCCTATCGATCGCGGCCGGTCCGTGGGGTCACTGCACCCGGACGGTTATCTCTCCGATAGCCACGCGGTATCCGCTGTTGCTCTCCTTGGGCAGCTTGGTGATCCACACGAGCAGGTAGCGCGTCTTCTGCTCCGGCCCGTTGAAGATCGTCGTGCTGCCCATGTTCTGCCGCGGCGTGCCGGCCACGGTGCCGTACTGCTGCACCGTCGCCTGGTCCTGGGACTGGCCGCTGCCGAGGTCCTGGCTTCCGGCCCGCAGCTCGCCGTCCGCGCCCGGGGTCTGGAAGTCGACCTGCACGGAGACGACCTGCTTCTCCTCGCCGAGGTCGAGCCACACGCCCATGCCGCTCTTCTTGCCGCCGAAGTCGGCCTTCGGGTAGCGCTCGGTCTTCCACACCGTGTTCGGGTCGCCGTCGACGGTCTTGTCGGCGTCCTTGACCTCGGAGCGGGTGCCCTGCGGGTCGATGATGCGGACCTTGGAGGGATCGATCTTGAGCACGACCGGCTGCCCGGCCGGCTTGGCCTGCTGCGACGCGGTCGTGCCGATCGGCGCGTTCCCGGGCGACGGAGTCTCCGGCGTGGCCGGGTCGCCCAGCACACGGGCCGCGGCCAGCGTGCCGGCCAGGGCGAGCACGAGCAGGCCGACGACGCCCACGGCGAGCTTGCGCCCGGCGGGCTTCGGCGGGGCGGTGGACTGCGCGGCGGAGTCGAACGCGGCGAAGTCGACGCGCCCGCCCTCCTCGGCCACCTCGTCCTCATCGAGGCTGCCGAACGAGGCGAGCTCGCCGGCGAGCGACTCGGCCGAGGGCAGCGGGAGGTCGGGGTTGAGCAGGTCGGCGACGAGCGAGTCGAGGGCGGCAGGCACGCCGGCGCGCACCTGGCGCGGGGTCTGCAGCGCACCGCTCGCGTCGCGGACGCCGTCGGGCACCGAGTAGGTGCCGGCCTCGGCGTGCGGCCAGTAGCCGGTCAGGGCGCAGTACAGCACGGCGCCGATCGAGCGGATGTCCGTCTCCGGCGTGGCGCTGTCGTCGGCGCGCGCGTCCGTGAGCACCACCCGGCCGTCGTGCGCGACGAGCACCGTGCCGGGGTGCACGTTCCCGTGCGCCATGCCGGTGCCGTGCAGCGCCGCGACGGCGTCGGTGACGGCCCACGCGATCGCGATCGAGCGTCCGGCGTCGAGCGGGCCCTGCGCCACGATGTCGCGCAGCGCGATGCCGTCGACCCACTCGCGCACCACGTAGGCGCGCTCGCCCTCGTCGATCGCGTCGTAGACGCCGACGAGGTGGGGGTGGACGATCCGGCTCATGGCGACCGCCGCGGCCAGCATCTCCTTGGCGCTCTCCCCGCCGGGGTAGCGCGTGACCACCGCTACCGGGCGGCGCAGGATGACGTCGATGCCGCGATAGAGCTGGCGGCCCAGCGAGTCGTTGCCGATGTGCTCTTCGAGCTGATAGCGCTCGGCAAGGATTTCACCGACGGATGGGGTGCCGAAGGTCAGAACCTGGGGAGCGCCCCCAGCCTCCAGCCCTTCGTCGAGCTCAGCCACCCGTCCTCCCTTCCGATCCGTGTGCCGACCTGTGGCGTATGTCGTAACGCGAGTCGCAGTCACTAAGCCTAAGCGCTTCGGCAGGGCGCCGGGGTTGACCTTACCTGTCGGCTCTTAGGTCTCCGACACGTCATCATCTCCAGACCACCCCGTGTGAGGCCAATTGATCACCCATGTCAGGACACGGCGGTCATTTCCCCTTCATGCACTTTTCACCGAATCGTCGCTTGCCGCCACGCTCTCTCGCGGAGCTCTCATGCGGAACTCTCATGCGGAACTCTCATGCTGAACTCTCATACAGGACACACGCCCGCGAATATGACGAATCGCCGGAGCGAGCGCGTGTCGCGCGCCGGGGACCCCGGAGTCACAGGCACCCCATGGGTCTCACGAGCACGGCCCCCATTCGGGTTCAACCGCGCCGCCAACTGAGATGACGCTCTCTGTCGAATCGCCACAAGGCACCCGCAGACGTCAATCTCGGCAAACGACGCGAACGACATCAGCGGCCGAGGCGGCGCCGGATCATCGAGGCGAACTGGTTGACCTCGGGCACCTTCAGGAACATGGCGCCGACGGCGTAGACGGCGAGCAGGACCGCGCTGCCGAGGATCAGCTGCACCACGCCCTGGGCCTTGCCGGGGTCGATGACCAGGCCGACCAGCCACGTCACGCCCAGGGCCAGCACGCCACCGGCCGCGGCGGCCACACCGAGCCGGATCAGCGTGTCCAGCAGCTTGCGCAGGCCGAGCTGGCCGAGGCGCTTGCGGAGCAGGACGTAGCCGACGACGAGGGACACGACGAAGGACAGCGCCGTGCCGACCATGAGCGAGGTCGTGACGACCGCGACCGGCAGGACGAAGTAGAAGCCCACGTCGAGGACCAGGCGCACCGCGACGCCGCCGATGTTGACCAGCGCCGGGGTCTTCGTGTCGCGCATCGCGTAGAAGACGCTCGTCTGCATCTGGCTCAGCGCGAACGGCACCAGGCCGAGGCCGGCCGCGGCGACCACCGACCCGGTGGCCAGCGACTGGTCGTAGCTGTAGCTGCCCCAGTTGAACAGCGTGACCGCGAGCGGGCGGCCGAGCACGAGGTACACGGCCCCGGCCGGGATCAGGATCACCGACGCCAGGCGGCTGGCCTGGGCGAGTTGCTCGGTGACGTCGGAGAACCGCCCGTCCGCGGCGGCGGCGGAGATGCGCGGCATGATCGCCGTGATGACCGAGACCGCGACGATGCCGTGGGCCATCATGAAGATCAGGAAGGCGTTGTTGAACACGGCCGGGCCCTCGCCGCCGCGGAGCTGGTTGTTCTTGGCCAGCGCCATGACGACGGTGATGCCCAGCTGGTACACCCCGACGTAGAGCAGCATCCAGGCACCCAGCTTCGCCAGCTCGCGCAGGTGCAGCTTGCGGAAGTCGAAGCGCCACTTCCAGCGGAACCCGGTCTTGCGCATGGCGGGCCACAGACCGGCCGCCTGCACGACGATCCCGAGCGTGGTGCCGATGCCGAGGACCAGCACCTGGGGCAGCGTGATCGTCTCCGGCGTCGGCAGCCCGCCGCCGCGCACGAGCATGAACACGCCGGCGGTGGCGATGATGACGACGTTGTTGAGGATCGGCGTCCACATCGGCGCCGCGAAGTGCCCGCGCACGTTGAGGATCGCGGCCGAGATGCCCGCGAGGCCGTAGAAGAAGATCTCGGGCAGCAACAGGTAGGCCAGCAGCGTGATCAGATCGCGGTCGCTGCTGGTGACCTTGTCGTTGCCGAGGGTATACATGGCGGTGATGAGCGGCGCGGCGACGACCACGATCAGCGTGGCGATGCCGAGCGCGACGACGGCGAGGGTGAGCAGGCGCTGGGCGTGCGCCTCGCCGCGGTCGGGGTCCTCCTTGCGGGCCCGCACCAACGTGGGGATGAGCACGCTGGCCAGGACGCCGCCGAGCAACAGCTCGTACACCTGGTTGGGCAGGTTGTTGGCCAGCGTGTAGTCGTCGCCGACCACCGCGCCGCCGATGGCCGCCGCGATGGCCGCGGCTCGGATGAAGCCCGTGGCCCGGCTGACCAGACTCAGGATGGCCATTGTGCTGCTGTTACGGACGACGGTGCCGGTGCTGTCGTCGTCGGCCGCGGACGGCGGCGCGGACTCCTCCACGACCGGCGCGTCGGCGACCACCTGCGGCCGCGGGATGATCAGCGGCATTGCGACGGTGGGCGCGTTGGCGGGGTCGACGGGCAGGCCCGCGGGGCGGCGGCCGACCTCGAGCCGGACGGTCTGCCCGGGGTCGAGGGGTCCGGCCGGGGTTTGGAGCAGCTGCGTGGGTCCCGACAGGAACTCGCCCCCACGGTCCTCCGGCGCGAGCGGCCTGGGCTCACCCGGCGGCGTGTGCGCGGGCGGCGGCGCGGCGTGCGCGGGCGGCGGTGTGTGCCCCGGCGGCGTGTGCCCGGGCGGCGGCGCGGCGTGCCCGGGCGGCGGTGTGTGCCCCGGCGGCATGGCGTGCGCGTGGGCGGGCGGAATGACCGAGGTCGGCCCGGCCGGCGAGGCCTCGGCCCACGGGGACACCGCAGGCCGCGCGGAGGACCCGTGCGCGGGCGGCACGATCTGCGTCGGCTCAGCGGGCGAGGCCTCGGCCCATGAGGGCGTCGGATGCGAGTTCTCGGCGGGTCCCGCGGGCGCGGCGGGCGTCCAGGCCGGTGACTCCGTGGCCCAGGCGGGCGGCTCCGAGGACGCCTGGGTGGGCGGCACGATCTGCGTAGCGGCCGCGGCGCCCAGGTCGGCCCACGAGGGCGGCTCGGCGGCGGGACCGGCCCACGAAGGCGTCGCGGCCGTCGACGGTGGCCCGGAAGCGGGCGGCGCGGCCCACGAAGGCGTCGCGGCCGTCGACGGCGGCCCGGAAGCGGGCGGCGCGGCCCACGAAGGCGTCGCGCCCGTCAACGGCGGCCCGGAAGCGGGCGGCGCCGATGAAGGCGGCGCGGAAGACGGCGTAGGCGGCACGATCTGCGTAGCAGCGGCGGCGCCCAGGTCGGCCCACGGCGGCGGCTCGGCGGCGGGACCGGCCCATGAAGGCGGCGCGGCGGGCGATATGACCTGCGTAGGCTCGTCGGGCGCGCGATGCGCCCCCCGACGCCGCCGCGCCGACTCGCCAATCGGGTCCGGCCAGCCGTCCTCGTCCACGGGCTGCGCGTCCGAGTCCGGTCGCGTCGACGCGGTCGGGTCATCGCTCCAGCGCCCGCGCTGTGCCGGGTCCTGCCCCGGATCCATTCGCCACATCCCAACTCGGCCGTACGTTCACGCTCGCAGCACCGACCATAGTGGCACCCCCCGACACTTCCGAGGGGCCGCCGATTATCAGGCGACCCGATGCACATCGGGCGGCTACCCTCGGTGCCTGCTTTCCCCGTCGCGATAGGCTGGCCGACCGATGCCCGAGACCACACGCGCCCTCAACGAGGCCCAGCGCCGCGCCGTGCACGAGCTGCTACGCGTCTCCCCTGTTGCCGACGAGCTCGGCCAACGCTTCGGCCGGGCCGGCAAGGAGCTGCACCTGGTCGGCGGCTCGGTGCGCGACGCGCTGCTCGGCCGCCTCGGCGACGACCTCGACTTCACCACCGACGCGCGGCCCGAGGAGACCCTGCGCATCATCGACGGCTGGGCCGAGTCGGTGTGGACCACCGGCCAGGAGTTCGGCACGATCGGCCTGGCCCGGCGCGGGCTGCGCATCGAGGTCACCACGTTCCGCGCGGACGCGTACGACCGCGTGAGCCGCAACCCGATCGTCCAATACGGCGACAACCTGAACGACGACCTGCGCCGGCGCGACTTCACCGTCAACGCGATGGCGGTCTCGGTGCCGGGCCACGAGTTCACCGACCCGTACGGCGGCCTGAACGACCTGGCCGAAGGGGTCCTGCGCACCCCGGGCCGGCCGGAGGACTCCTTCGCCGACGACCCGCTGCGGATGCTGCGCGCGGCCCGGTTCGTGAGCAAGCTCGGCTTCGCCGTCGCGCCCGAGGTGCTGGCCGCGATCACCGAGATGGCGCCCGACCTGGCCCGGATCACGGCCGAGCGGGTGCGGGACGAGTTCGTGAAGCTCATGACCGGCCAGGACCCGGTCGCCGGCCTGCGACTGCTGGTCGACACCGGCCTCGCCGAGCAGTTCCTGCCGGAGCTGACCGGCCTCAAGCTGGAGATCGACGAGCACGCCCAACACAAGGACGTGTACGAGCACACGCTGATCGTCGTACGCAACGCGATCGGCCACGAGCGCAACGGCGCCGACTTCACCCTGCGCATGGCGGCGCTCATGCACGACATCGGCAAGCCGGCGACGAAGGCGGTCGGCTCGGACGGCGGCGTGAGCTTCCACCACCACGAGATCGTCGGCGCGCGGCTGACCAAGCAGCGGATGAAGGCGCTGAAGTTCCCGAAGGACGTGATCTCGGACGTCGCCGAGCTGGTCGCGCTGCACCTGCGCTTCTACGGCTACGGCCGCGGCGAGTGGACCGACTCGGCCGTGCGCCGCTACGTCACCGACGCCGGCCCGCTGCTCGACCGGCTGCACTCGCTCACGCGCTCGGACGTGACCACTCGCAACCGGCGCAAGGCGGCCCAGCTCGCGGCCGACTACGACGCGCTGGAGGAGCGGATCGCGCGCATCGCCGCCGAGGAGGACCTGGCCCGGGTCCGGCCCGACCTCGACGGCAACGCGATCATGGAGCTGCTCGGGGTGCCGCCCGGCCCGATCGTGGGCCGCGCCTGGCGCTACCTCAAGGAGCTGCGGCTCGAGCGCGGCCCCCTCGAGCACGAGGAGGCCATCACCGAGCTGCGCAAGTGGGCCGAGGCCGAGGGCGTCACGCCACCCGGATCTCGGTGATCTGCACGGCGAGCTTGGGCGGGCCGTCCGGTCCGCCCGTCGTGGTGCCGGCGGCGGCGATCCGGTCGAGCAGGTCCATCCCGCTGGTCACGGTGCCGAAGACGGTGTAGTCGGGCGGGATGTCGCTGTCCTTGTACACCACGAAGAACTGCGACCCGTTGGTTCCCGGCCCCGCGTTGGCCATCGCGAGCGTGCCCCGCGGATACGGCGGCACGCTCGTGGGCAGGTTCTCCTCGCCGAACTGGTAGCCGGGCGTCCCGGTTCCGGTGCCGCTCGGATCGCCGCACTGCAGGACGTACAACCCATCCGTGGTGAGCCGGTGACACGGCGTGTCGGTGTAGAAGTCGTCGCGGGAGAGGTGCACGAAGGAGTTGACGGTGCAGGGCGCGCGGTCGGCGTACAGCTGAATGCCGATGGGTCCCAGGTTCGTCTGGATCGTCGCGGCCACCCGCCCGGTCAGCGTGGACTTGGGCGCGGGCGTGGCGATCAGGCGCGCGTCGCCCTCGCCGCGGTCGGCCGACGCGTAGCTGCACGGCACCCCGGCCGGGGCCTGGGTGCGGGCGCCGGTCGGCCCGACGGTGGCCCCGTCCGGCGGCGGGTTGCCCTCCGCGCCGGTGGTGATCGGGCCGCCGACCTGGGGCGCCGGTCCGCGGCCGGAGGCGATGGCCGAGACCGGGCCGCCGATGGACTCGGTCGACTCGCGGCCGGGCACCAGGGCGAGGTACGCCACGACCGCCACGACCGCGAGCGCCAGCACGGCCCCGCCGGCCAGCGGGATGAGCCGGCGCACCGGGGACGCGGGCGGCGGCTCGGCGGGCGGGGCGACCGGCAGCGCCCTGGCCTCGGCACCCGCTCCGCCATCGGTGGGCGGCGGGAATTGGGGGTCCTCTTTCGACCGCGGCGACGAGTGCCGCAGCGACTCGGGCCGGACCGCTCCGGGCACACCGGGAACGGGTGCGGGCGGCGGCAGCGGCTCGGCGAGCTCGGGCGGCCGGGGGTCGCCGGGCTCCGGTGGTGTTGACATTTCGTAATCTTACGACTACCGAAAGCAACAATCCGGGAGCCTGTTGCTTGAGATCGTCAGGTTGTCGGAACCCCGACCACCGCAGCGTCGTGCATGTGGCGTTTCGGCCGCTTCTGCGTGTAGACCGGGTCCGCTACCGTCGCTAGCACGCAACCCCCCTGAACCTGGAGGCAGTCATGCAGCCGTGTCCAACCTGCGGCGGCATGGGCATTGATGCGAACGGCTACTGCACGCAGTGCCGCACCTATCGAGGCGTCCCGCAGGCGCCCCAGCAGCCGACGAGCGGCACGCCGTACAGCGGCGGACCGTACGGCGGACAGCAGCCCTATGCCGGATACCCCACCAGCTCCGGACCGCAATATTCGGCTCCACCCTCATATAACGACCCGATCTCCGCTCCGCCCACCGCCTACGGCGCGACCTACGGCGGCGGCTCGTCGTCGTCGGGCGGCGGCCGGAACAAGTTCCTGATGCCCGTCCTGGCGTTGTCGGGCGTGCTGGTCGTCCTGGTCGTGGCGATCGTGGTGGTCGCGGCGCTCAAGGGCGGCGGCGACGACAACAAGACCAACCCGCAGGCGAACAACACGACCGGCGGGCCGGCCGCGACCGGAACCGGCAAGGCGACCGAGAAGGCCGCGATCGACGAGTGCCTGGTCGGCACCTGGACCACCAAGACCTTCACCCAGCAGGTCCCGATGGACGGCGTCGGCAACGTGCCGATCACGCTGACCAAGAACGGCTCGACGATCAAGTTCGCCGCGGACGGGAAGGTGACCGAGACGTACAAGGACACCGTCCTCAGCGGAAACCCGACCATCTCGGGCTCGGCGGTCGCGATCACGCTGACGGTCAACGCGACGGTCACCGCGAACGTGTCGACCACGAGCGGGACCATCGCCTACCAGAACCTGCAGTCGACGGGCACCATCAACACGAAGGCGCCGTCGATCAACTACGACGAGACCGAGCCGTTCCAGACGGACGACAACCCGGCGAAATACACGTGCAAGGGCAACGACCTGACGCTGAGCGGCTCGACGTTCACCAGCACCGCGACCAAGACGTCGTAGCGCTACTGATGCGCACGGCGTAGTGCCCCGCCGGGGCCGGCGATGTCGTCGCCGACCCGGCGGGCCCAGCGGCCGCCCAGAGCCGCGTATCCCGCCGCGGCCAGCACGTAGCCGGCCGCCACGACACACAGCACCGGCACCGAGCGCCCGGTCTCGGGCAGCGTGAGCGCGCCCAGGTACATCCCGGCGACGAGCGTCAGGTTGAAGGTCGTGTCGTTGATGCTGAAAACGCGGCCACGGTACTCGTCCGCGCACTCGTGCTGCAGCGAGGTATCGGTCACGATCTTGATGCCCTGCGCGGCCAGGTTCGTCACGAACACGGCCCCGAGCAGCAGCACCGGGTCGAACGGCAGCCCGAAGCCCAGGATCGCGGCCCCGGTGCCGGCCAGCACGATCACCACCCAGCGCCAGCCGCCGATCCGGCGCGCGACCGGGGGCGTCGCGAACGAGGCGATGATCATGCCGACCCCGCCGGCCAGGAACGCGTTGGCGATGGTGCCGAACGAACTGGTGACGTCCCCGCCGTGGTTGAACCCGGTGCGGAACAGCAGCAGGGAGGCGAGCAGGACGACGCCGTACAGCAACCGGAACGTCGCCTGCGCGAGCACCAGATAGGCCGCACCGCGCTTGGCCGCCAGGTGCCGGATCCCGGCAACCGTGCCGCGGCTGGTCTCCACGAGCGCAGTCAGGATCGAGCCGCCCCGCCGGTCCGCCGCGTCCGGCCCGAGCTCGTCCGGGCCGAAGCTCGCCCGGCCGATGAGCGCGGAGACGAGATAGAAGACCGCGGCGAGGGCGGCGACGAGCGCGTACCCGTGAAACGACGTGGCCAGCACGGTCTTGATGAGCGTGGCGCCCGCCCCGATGCCCAGCGAGTAGCACAGCGACCCCAGCGTGCCGGCGAACGAGTTCGCGGTGACCAGCGTCGAGTCCGACACCACGTGCGGGGTGGCCGCGGAGAGCCCGGCGAGGAAGAACCGGTTCAGCCCGATGACCACGAGGGCGATCAGGAACGGCACCGGCGACTTCTCGCCGGTCCAGACGAACGCCGCGATCGGCAGCACCAGCAGCGCGCGCACGAGGTTGGCGACGACGACGATGGAGCGGCGCCGCCAGCGGTCCAGGAACACGCCGACGTACGGGCCGACCAGCGAATACGGCAGCAGGAGGATCGCGAAGCCGGCCGCGATCGCCATGCCGCCGGCCCGCTGCTGCGGATTGAACAGCACACTGCCGGCCAGCGCGCCCTGGAACAGTCCGTCGCCGACCTGGGCGATCGCCCGCACCGCGGCCAGCCGGCGGAAGCCCCGCTGACGGAGCACGGCGCGCACGAAGTGTTTGGGCTGGCGGGGGGCGATGGTGCTGGCGAACACGGCCAAAGCCTACGGCGTACCGCACCCGTGTGACCCCGCACGAACAGAGTGGGGGGGGGCCCCCCCCGGGGGGGGGCGCCCCCCCCCCCGGGGGGGGGGGGGGGGGGGGGGGCGGCGGGGGGGGGGGGGGGGGGGGCCGCGGCGGCACGGCCGGCGGCCCCGCGCGCCC
>NZ_JBEPEH010000042.1:8796-115747 GCF_040300725.1 Dactylosporangium sp. NPDC000244 | reverse complement strand
CGGGCGGCGCGAACCGGGCGGCGCGAACCGGGCGGCGCGAACCGGGCGGCGCGAACCGGGCGGCGCGAACCGGGCGGCGCGAACCGGGCGGCGCCCGGGAGCTGTGCGACGCGGTGCGGGGTCAGCCGAGGATCGTGGCGAGGTAGTCGCGCACCGGGCTGGCCGGGCGCCCGATCAGCTCCTCCAGCGCCGGCCCGGTCGCGGCGAACTCGCCCCGCCGGGACGCCTCGAACATGCCCAGGAGCAGGCGGGCCTGCTCCGGCGGTACGCCATGGGCGACCAGGCCCGCGGTCCACTCCTCGTCGTCGGCGACCACGCGGCGCACCGTGCGGCCCGTGAGGTCGGTGACGAGCGCGGCGACGGCCTCGAGGTCGAGCGCGACCGGCGCGGTGAGCGGGGGAGTCGGGCCCTCGAAGACCGCGCCGGTCAGGATGGCGGCCGTCGCCTCGGCGAGATCGGCGTGCGCCGTCCACGACACCGGCCCGTCCGCCGGCGCGACGAGCTCGCCGGTCTCCAGCGCGCCGCCGAGCAGCCGCCCGATCGTGCTCGTGTAGAACCCGTTGCGCAGCGACGTCCACGGCGTGCCGGTCGAGGCGAGGTGCGCCTCGGTCGCCGCGTGGTCGGGCATCGGCGCGAACCGGGAGTCCACGGCGGCGCCCTGGTGGCTGGTGTAGAGGATGCGCCCGGCCCCGGCGGCGTGCGCGGCGTCGACCGCGGCCCGGTGCTGGGTCAGGGCGGCCGCGCCGAGCGTGTTCGAGGAGACGATGAGCACCTGCCCGGCGCCCGTGAAGTCCAGCGTCTCCGGCGCGGTGAAGTCGCCCTTCCGCACCTCGACGCCGTCGAGCGCCACCTTCTGCGGGTCGCGCACGCTCACCGCGATCCGCTCGGCCGGCACCCGCCGCAGCAGGTGCTGCACGACCTGGCTCCCGAGCGCGCCGGTGGCCCCCGTGACGATGATCAGATCATTGTTCATGGCTCCAGCATAACGCCGTTAATAACGTCGTTAGCAAGCCTGTGTTATCGTCGTTACATGGATTCGCGGCGGCAGGGCATCGTGGAGGTCGCCGCGCGGCTGCTGCACGAGCGGGGCGCGGCCGCGGTGACCATCCGCGCGGTCGCCCAGGCGGCCGGGATGCAGGCCCCGACCATCTACCGCTTCTTCGAGGACAAGGACGCGCTGCTCGACGCGGTCGCCGAGCACGTCTTCGCCACCTACGTCGCCGGCAAGGCCCAGTCCGCGGGCGACCTCGACCCGGTCGCCGACCTGCGCGCCGGCTGGCACACCCACGTCGGCTTCGGCCTGGCCAACGGCGCCCTCTTCGCGCTGCTCAGCGACCCGGCCCGCACCCACCCGTCCCCGGCCGCGGAGGCGGGCGCGGCCGTCCTGCGCGCCCGCGTGCACCGGGTCGCCGCCGCGGGCCGGCTGCGGGTGCCGGAGACGCGGGCCGTGGAGCTGATCCACGCCGCGGGCACCGGCGTGGTGCTCACGCTGCTCGCCACGCCCCCCGAGGACCGCGACCCGTCGCTGGCGGACGAGATGCTCGAGTCGGTGCTCCGCACGATCCTGCACGACGCCGCACCGGTGCCGCGCGACGACGCCACGGCTCTCGCGGTGGCCTTCCGCGCCGTGGCCCCGACCCTGCCCACGCTGACGCCCGGCGAACGGTCCCTGCTGACGGAGTGGCTGAGCCGGTAGGCGCTGATCCTGGCGGCGGGCTAGTGCTGCTCGCGGGCGAGCCGGCGCAGGGCCGCGAGCCGGGTGTCGTCGGCCCGGGACCACTGGGCCAGGTCCTTGAGCCGCTTGGCCAGGGCCGCCTTGTCCCCGATGGTCGCGGCGAGCAGCTCGAGGACCGCGAAGTCCTCGTTGCGCGCGGCCGCGGCCACGGTGTCGAGGCTCGTGACCGCGCCCCGGGCGAGCAGGTCCCGCGCCAGGTCCAGGCTCACCGCGGCCGCGCCGAACCGCAGCGCGTTCGTCGCCGGGGCGTCCCGGGCCAGCAGCCACCGGGCCGTGCGCTCGCGGCCGTGCTGCACGGCCACGTCGAGCGGGGTCAGGCCGGAGCCGACGTCCTCGGACAGGTCGCAGCCCAGGCTGGCCAGCCGGTCCAGGAGCGCGAGGTCGTCCGCGGCCGCGGCGTGCTGGAGGGCCAGCCGGCGCAGCCGCGCGTCCCCGCGCACGGTGCCGCGCTCGACCGCGGAGCGCCAGTCGAGCACCGCGCCGCGGACGATCGCGCGGAGCTTGTCGCCGAGGCCGCCGCCGAGCTCGTCGACGGCGTCGCGGAGGCGCTCGCCGCTGTCGCCGTCCGCCCACGGGTCGGTCTCCAGCGCCAGCCGCGCGAACAGGCCGTGGACGTCGTCCGCGACGCGGCCCGCCCGGTCGCCGGGGCGGATCTGCCACGCGGGCGGCAGGCCCTGCTGCCACGCCATGACGCTGCCGCGGTCCGGGCCGGCGGTGGTGGCGTAGACGCGGTCCAGGTACTCGAAGCCGCCGAACGGCAGGTAGGTCAGCCGCTCGACCTCGCCGATCTCGGCCTCGTGGTCGATCCAGCCCCACAGGTCGCGGTAGCCGTCGCCCGGGCGGAACAGCTCGCTGCACGAGAACGGCACGTCCACGCCGCCGAGCTCGACCCGCAGGTCGTAGTCGAGCCACCCGCCGAACGACACCCGCCACAGCGCGACCAGGCCCTCCGGCACCGGCCCGGCGCACCGGTCCCGCACGGCCGCGAGCTCGTCGTCGCCGATGGGCGGCCGCGCGTCGAGGATGACCCGCCCTGCGAAGACGGCGATCCCGGCCTCCCGCGCGCCCCGGGACTCGGCGTCATGCAACGGCTCCATGGCCCGAGCCTAGGCCCAGGGAGCGGCTGACCGCGGTGGTGCCGAACGCTACTGGGCGGCGAGGACGTCCACGACGAAGCGCAGCGCGCCCGCCGGCTGGCCGCCGGTCGGGTTCTCGCCGTAGGCCAGGGCCGGCGGGATGTCCAGCTGGACCCGCGAGCCGACCTTGATGCCGACGAGGCCCTGGTCCCAGCCCTTGATGACCTGGCCGCCGCCGAGGCTGAACGTGAACGCCTGCTTGTGGTCCCAGGAGGCGTCGAACTCCTTGCCGTCGGCGTAGGTCACGCCGACGTAGTTCACGGTGATCGACTGGCCCGCCGCGGCGGCCGGGCCCGTGCCCTCGATGACCGTCGTCTTCACGAGGCTGGTCAGCGTGCCGCCGCCGGCCTTCACGTCCGGCTTCTTCGACAGGGCCGGGTCGGCACCCTCGGGGACCGGCGGGAACGGGGCCTCGGTCGCGGCGACGGACGGGCTCGCCGCCGGGTCCGAGGAGCCGCCGTAGCGGACCACCAGGATCGCCAGGGCTGCGATCACGGCGAAGACGGCCACCGCGGCGCCCACGGTGGTCAGCACCCGCCGGCGCTGGGCGGCGCGCGCGGCACGGGCCTTGGCGGCCTTGACGGCGGCGCGCTTCTCGGCCTTGGACAGCAGATCCGTTCGCTCGGTCACCGCAACACCGTACGGCACCGTTGCCGAGACCCTCCGTGAGGGGACGGCCACGGTGACGTCCCGGCGCTCACGGCTCCCGCAGCGCCCGCAGCCCGCGCCGGGCGGCGGCCAGCGTCGGGTGGCGCGGGTCCACGACCGGCTCCAGCACGGCGATGGCCCGCTCGTAGTACTCGGGCCGCCTCCGGGCCCCGCCGAGCCCGACGAGGGTCGCGGCCAGCTGCGGATGGTCCGGCCCGAGCAGTCGTTCCTTGAGCCGCAGCGCCCGCTCGTAGCCGTCGGCGGCCGCGCCGAGGTCGCCGAGCCGGTGCCGGACGGCGGCGAGATTGTGCGTGACGAAGGCGACCTCGACGGGATCGCGCATCGCCCGCAGCGCGCGTTCGAGCTGCGCCGCGGCCTCCTCGGTGCGCCCGCACCCGTCGAGCAGCGCCGCCCAGGCGGCCCGGTCGGCGGCCGTGGCCGGGTGGTCGGCCCCGTGCAGCGCGGCCCGGATCCCGACCGCCCGCCGCGCGGCCGGCTCCCCGGTCGCGTGCCGCCCCTGCGCGTGCGCGACCCCGCCGAGGTTGTGCAGCAACGTGGCGAACCGGTCGAGGTCGGGCCGCCGCCGTGCGCGCAGCCCGCGCAACGCCCGCCGATACCAGGTCTTCGCCTCGCCCAGCCGTCCGGTGAGCTTGTGCAGCACCCCGAGCTCGCCGCGGATGTCGACGGCGGGCAGGCCGTGCCGCCCGTGCCGGCTCTCCGCGTGCGCGAGGGCGAGCCGCAGCAGCCGTTCGGCGGCGCGGTAGTCCCCTCGGTCACGCCGGCGCACGGCGAGCACGAGCATCCGCCGCACGCCGGCGCGCATCGCCGCCTACTCCTCGACGACGGTCTCGTTGTGGTTCGGCGAGATCCGCCAGTCCCAGACCAGGTCGTCCCACGACCCGTTGCCCGGCGCGACGGGCTTCTCGACGGGCTCCTCGACGACGACCTCGTTGTGGTTGGGCGAGATCACCCACTCCCAGAACCGCTGACCCTGCTGGCGCATCGGCGTCCTCCGATCTGTCCACGACCTCCGAGTAAGGCCGTGCACCAAGACGGCGTTCCGTGCCGTTCCATCAGGGGCCGGTCCGTCAGCCGGGGGCCGGGGCCGCGCCGATGTACGCCAGGGCGAATCCCGCCGTCGGCACCCCGAACAGCAGTGACAGCAGGGCCATGCGGAAGATCGACGGGCGCCGGGTCAGGGCGGCGTAGGCGGCCGCGAGCACGGGCGCCATCAGCAGCTGCGGCACCAGCGTCGCGCGCGGGACCAGCGCGTCCAGCGCCGCGCACACCAGCGAGAAGGCCAGGGCCGCGGCCCACAGCGCGAGGCCGACCGCGAAGACCACGCCGCGGCCGAAGCGCACGGCGACCGTCGTGTAGCCGGCGCTCGCGTCCGCGGCCAGGTCCGTCACCGTGGTCGGGATGTAGAGCGCCGCGGCGAAGAGCAGGCCGATCAGCGCGAACTGCCACGGGAACTGCCACGGCGGGCGGGTGATGGACCAGCCCGCGGCCGGGGACACCACGCCGACGACCAGCGCGTTCACCGCGACGTCCCAGCCCGGGCGGGTCTTGAGGCGGCCAGAACCACGGCCGGGACACGGCGACGAGCAGCACCGCGGGACGATCCATGACCCCCGTCATGGCTACTACGATCCTCCATGTGGACTGTGGTGATGCTGTGACGTTCGTCAAGACCGTCGACTACCACACCGGTGGCGAGCCGTTCCGGATCGTGCCCCATCCGCCGGTCGAACTGCGCGGGGCCACGGTCGCCGAGCGGCGCGTGTTCGCCGGCCAGGATCCCGCCGCCGACGGGCTGCGGCGGCTGCTGTGTCACGAGCCGAGGGGCCACGCCGACATGTACGGCGGGTTCATCACGGACCCGGACGACGGCGGGGCCCGGTTCGGCGTGCTGTTCTGGCACAAGGACGGCTTCTCGACCGCGTGCGGCCACGGCACCATCGCCCTCGGGGCCTGGGCGGTGCGCTCCGGGCTCGTGACCGCCCCGCCCGACGGGTCCGTGGACGTGCGGATCGACGTGCCGTCCGGGCGGGTCACCGCGCGCGTCCACCTGGCGCAGGGGCGGGTCGTCGCCGTCGACTTCGTCAGCGTCGCGTCCTACCCGATCGCGACGCGCAGGCTCACCACGAGCCGCGGGGAGATCGAGGTCGCCGTGAGCTTCGGCGGGGCCATCTACGCGCAGGCGGATGTGGCGGGCGTGGGGCTGCGGGTCGTGCCCGAGCATCACCAGGAGCTCATCGCGCTCGGCCGGGAGATCAAGCGGGCCCTGCACGGCGACCCGGCCGCCCGCCACCCCGTCGACGAGCGGCTCAGCGGGGTGTACGGCACGATCCTGTACGAGTCCCTGGGCACCACGGACGCGGGCGAGCTGCACCAGCGCAACGTCACGATCTTCGCCGACGGGGAGCTGGACCGCTCGCCGTGCGGCTCCGGCACCGCCGCCCGGGTCGCGACCCTCCGCGCCACCGGCGAGCTCGGCGAGCGCCAGACCCTCGTGCACGACTCGATCGTCGGGTCGCGCTTCACCGCCGTGGCGACCCCGGGCCCCGGCGGCTCGGTGATCCCCGTGATCACGGGCATGGCCTACCCGACCGGCGAGCACGTCTTCACCGTCGACCCCGAGGACCCGATGACGCCCGGATTCGTGCTGCGATGACGATCCCGTACTACGACGCGGCCGCCATCGCCCGGCTCCTGCCGCCCGCCGCCGCCGTCGCGGCCATCGAGGCGGCCCTGCGCGACGGCCTCGACCCGTCGGCCGGGGTGCCCCGCTCCTCGGTGCCGCTGCCCGCGGGGGAGCTGCTGCTCATGCCGGCCGCGTCGGCGACGCACGCGGGCGTGAAGCTGGCCACCGTCGCGCCCGGCAACCCGGGGCGGGGACTGCCGCGGGTCAACGCGGTGTACGTCCTCTTCGACGGCGAGACGCTGCGCCCCGCGGCCCTGTTCGACGGCGCGGCCCTGACGACCCTGCGCACGCCGGCGGTGTCGGTCGCCGCGGTCCGGCCGTTTCTCAAGGACACGCTCGGCGTCGTCGTCTTCGGCGCCGGGCCGCAGGGCCTCGGCCACCGCGACACCCTCGCCGCCGTGGCCGAGCTGTCCCATGTGGACATCGTGCGGCGCGGGACCGGGGTGCCGGCGTCGATCCGCACCGCCGACGTGGTCGTGTGCGCGACGACCGCCCGCGAGCCGCTGTTCGACTCCGCGCTCCTGCGCGACGACGTGGTGGTGATCGCGGTCGGCTCGCACGAGCCGGACGCGCGTGAGGTCGACACGGCCCTGTGCCGCAGCGCCACCGTCATCGTCGAGGACGTCGCCACCGCACTGCGGGAGTGCGGCGACGTCATCCTGGCCGGACTCGCCCCGCACGACCTGCACCGGATCGGCACGGTCGCCACGGCGAGGCGAGTCCTCTTCAAGGGCTCCGGAATGGCGTGGCAGGACCTCGTCGTGGCCGAGGCCGTGCTACGCGCCGACCAGGGTGCGGACCCGCTGCGCGCCGAGTGACAGCAGCAGCGTGGGCAGCCGCGGGCCCGACTCGCGGGAGACCAGCAGGCGGTACAGCAAGGAGAAGAACTCCCGCTGGGCGACCTTGAGCTCCGGGGTCGGCTTGGTGTCCAGGGGCAGGCCGAGGCGGATCTTCGGCACGCCGTACACCAGGCTGGTCAGCCCCTCGAGCGACCACTGGTCCTCGAGGCGTTCGGCCAGCAGGGCGAGCGCGGCCCGCTGCTCGTCGTCGAGGGACGCCAGCAGCTCGGCGTCGGGCTCGGCGCGCACGTGGGTGCGCTGCTCGTCGGCCACGTAGCTGGTGACCCAGCGCACCGCGCAGTCCAGCCGCGGCCGGGCGTCATCGAGCGTGACGATCGGGTTCGCGGGGTCGACGTCGGTGAGGATCCGCAGCATCTGGGCCGGGTCGCCGACGGTGATGTCGGCGACGGAGGCGAGCATGCGGAAGGCGAGCGGGCGCGGCGTCACCGGCAGCGGCCCGGCGGCGGTGCCGACCGCGCGGTGGTAGGCGGCGGCGTCGGCCGGCGCCGCGGTGCCCTCGCCGACCTTGCGCCCGAGCGTGTCCCACTCGTCGTAGATGCGCTGGATCTCGTCGTCGAACGCGACCTTGAACGCCTGGTTGGGGCGGCGGCGGCTGTAGAGCCAGCGCAGCAGCGGCGCCTCCATGATCTGCAGCGCGTCGGCCGGGGTCGGCACCCCGCCCCGGGAGCTGCTCATCTTCGCCTGCCCGGCGATGGCGACGAAGGCGTACATCGGGCCGATCGGGGCCTTGGCGCCGAAGATCTCGGCGACGAGCTGGGTGCCGACGACGTACGACGAGCCGGGGGAGGTGTGGTCGACCCCGGACGGCTCGAAGTGCACGCCCTCGTAGGCCCAGCGCATCGGCCAGTCGACCTTCCACACCAGCTTGCCGTTGTGGTGCTCGCCCAGCAGGATCGTGGCGCCGTGGCCGTAGGAGCAGGTGTAGGTCAGCTCGGTGGTCTCGTCGTCGTAGGCGGTGACGGTGGTGGTGTCGCGGTTGCAGACCGAGCAGTAGGGCCGGTACGGGTAGTAGCCGGTCGCGCCCTCGCCGTCCTCGTCGTTCTCCTCGGGGGCGATCTTCGTGCGGTACTTGCCGAGCACCTCGTCGATGTGCTGCCGTTCGCGCATCGCGAGCAGGATCTGCTCGACATACGCCCCCGAGCGGTACATCTCCGTCTGGCTGATCCCGCGGTACTGCACCCCGAGCTGCTCCAGCGAGGCCGCCATCGCCGCCTTGAAGTGCTCGCCCCAGCTGGCGTAGGGGCTGCCGGGCGGCGCGGGCACGGCGGTCAGCGGGCGGCCGATGTGCTCGCTCCACGACTCGTCGACGCCCTCGATGCCGGCCGGCACCTTGCGGAAGCGGTCGTAGTCGTCCCACGACAGGATGTGCACCACGTCGTGGCCCCGGCGCCGGATCTCGTCGGCGACCAGGTGCGGGGTCATCACCTCGCGCAGGTTGCCGAGGTGGATCGGGCCGGAGGGGCTCAGGCCGGACGCGCAGACGATAGGCTTGCCGGGCGCGCGGTCCTTCGCGGCCTCGATGACCTCGTCGGCGAAGCGGGCAACCCAGTCGTCAGCGATACTGTGCGTCACCCGACCATCTTGCCCGACCCGGTCGACCGAATTTCAGTCGACCCCCGACTGCTCGAGCAGCGTTTCGATCCGGGACATCAGCTCGCTGGGCTCGAACGGCTTCACGAGATAGTCGTCGGCGCCGGCGTCGAAGCCGGTGCTCACGTCGAGCCACTGCCCGTGCGAGGTGAGCATGAGCACCGGCATGAGCTCGGTGTCGGCCCGCTCGCGCAGCGCCCGGCAGACCTCGATGCCGTTGATGCCGGGCATGCTCACGTCGAGGATGGCCAGGTCCGGGTGCTCGCGCCGGGCCGTGTCCAGCGCGCTGCCGCCGTCGGCGCAGGCCAGCACGTGGTGGCCGGAGGTGTCGAGCAGGAAGGTGAGCAGATCGCGGATGGCCAGATCGTCCTCGGCAACCAGGACCGTCGACATGACTTCCTCCCCGAATCGCGCTGAGACCAGTATACGGAGAAAACCGGTCAAATATGGTTGAGAGGTGCATTCGGGGCGACGGTACGTACCGCTCGGGCTGGCCGCGGTCGTGCTGCTGCTCGGGCTGCTCGCGACCGCGGGGGTGAGCGTCGCCCTCGCGCAGAAGGAGGGCCGCTCGGCCGCCCAGGCGATGGACCGGCAGGTCGACCTCGCGCAGGCGGCGGTCGGCGGGGAGGTGCAGCGCTACCTCGACACGATCGACACGATCGCGGCCGCCCTGGGCTCGCACGACGCGCTGACCCCGGCCGCCTTCGACCGGGCCACCGTGCGGGTGCCGGGGGAGAACCTGGCCGGGGCGACCGCCGTGGTCTTCGTGGTGCCCGCGGCCACCGCCGAGGTGCGCGCGGTGCAGGACGCCTGGCGGGCGACCGGGGCGGCGGGCCTGACCCTGCAGCCCGCCCCCGGCACCGACCGGCACTACTTCGCCGTCTACGGCCGCCAGCTCGACGGGCGCGTGCCGGCCGCCGGGGGCGCGGATTTCGCGGCGGTACCGGAGGTCGCCGACGTCCTGGGCGAGGCCCGCAGTCTCGGCGGGGCCGCGGTCTCCACCGCCGCCGTCGACGCCCGCGACACCGCGCTCCCGCCGGCCCAGCGCCGCCGCACGCTGAACCTGGCCACCCCGGTGCTCGCCGTGGACGGGCGGCTACGCGGCTTCGTGCTGCTCGGCCTGCGCGGGCCGGACTTCTTCGGCGGCGCGATCGGCTCGGTCCTGCACCCGCGGGTCACCGCGACCCTCTCGGCCGCGCAGGAGGGCGGCGGGCTGCTGCCGATCGCGACCGTGCACCCGATCGCGCCCCCGTCCGACGCGCTGGAGCGGACCCGGGACCTCGACATCGCCCAGCGGCGGTGGCGCCTGGAGGTGGCCGCGGACCCGCACGAGCTGCCGGGCGCCTTCACCGACCGCCCCCTCGTCGCGGCCGCCTCCGGGGTGCTGCTCAGCGTCCTCATCGCCGCGCTCGTGCACGTGCTGGGCTCCCGGCGGGCCAAGGCGCTCGTGCTGGTGCGGGCGGCGACCCGGGACCTGCGCGCGGCCGGGCGGGAGGCCCGCGGCCAGGCCGCCCTGCAGCAGGCGATCCTCACCAGCGTCGGCGAGGGAGTGACCGTCGTCGGCGAGGACGGCCGGGTGCTGCTGCACAACCCGGCGGCCCGGGCGCTGCTCGGCACCGCCGACGACGCCGAGCACCTCGAGGACTGGCCCGCGCACTACGGCGCCTTCCGGCCCGACCGGGTCACCCCGTTCCCGGCGGCCGAGCTGCCCATGGTCCGGGCGCTGGGCGGCATCCCGGTCGACGGGGTGGAGATGGTCATCCGCAACGCGACCCACCCCGACGGCATCCTGGTGAGCGTCAGCGCGCGGCCCCTCGACCGCTCCGGCGGGGGCCCGGGCGGGGCGGTCGCGGTGCTGCACGACATCACGGCGCTGCGGCGCTACGAGACCGAGCTCGCCCAGTTCGCGGCGGTCGTCGCGCACGACCTCAAGAGCCCGCTCACGGCGGTGCACGGGTTCGCGGCGGTCGCGGCCGACGCGCTGGGCGGGGTGCCGCCGCGCACCGGGACGGCCGGGGCGGCGCTGCAGCGGGTCCGGCAGGGCGCGACCCGGATGCGGGACATCATCGACGACCTGCTCGCCTACACCACCGCCCGCGACGCCCCGCTCAACGTGGCCGAGATCGACCTGCGGGCGCTGGTCGAGTCGGTGGTGGCCGAGCGGACCGCGCCCCGCCCCGCGGCGTACCTGTCGCCGGCGGTACCGGATGCCGCCCCGCCCGCGCCGTCGGTGTGGATCGGGCCGCTGCCCGCGGTGCGGGCCGACGCCGGGCTGCTGCGGCTGGTCGTGGACAACCTCGTCGGCAACGCCATCAAGTACACCCCGGCCGGGGTCGCGCCCCGGGTGGAGATCTCCGCGACCGAGGGGCCGGACGGCGTGCGGCTCGAGGTCGCCGACCGGGGCATCGGCATCCCGGACGAGGAGAAGGGGCGGGTGTTCGAGTCGTTCCGCCGGGCCCGCGCGCTGGACTACGGTGGCACGGGCCTCGGCCTGGCCATCTGCCGGCGGATCGTGGAGCGCCACGGCGGGGCGATCGCGGTGCAGGACAACCCCGGCGGCGGTACCCGCTTCAGCGTGCTGCTGCCGCACCGGACCCCGGGCGGGGAGCCGGACACCGGCGAGGGCTGGGAGCGTCTGCAGCGCCCGGCCGCCGCCGTCCGGGCCGCGAACCATAACGTGAAATGAAGTCTCATTTAGGAACCTTGACATCGAGGCACTCCGATCAAAGGATCTGGCAGGCAGCTTGCCTGACAGACTTCCTCCGGAGGCACCTCGTGAACCACCCCCTCAGGCTGGCCGGCCTGGGCGCCGCGGCACTGCTCACCGTCGGCACCGTGACGACCGTCGTCGTCATGCAGGGCGCCGACGCCGCCACCGAGACCCTGCTCTCCCAGGGCCGCCCGGCGACGTCCTCGTCGGTGGAGAGCTCGTCGCTCGGCGCCGCCCAGGCCTTCGACGGCAACACCGGCACGCGGTGGGCCAGCGCCGAAGGCTCCGACCCGCAGTGGATCCGCGTCGACCTCGGCGCGGCCAAGCGCATCACGCACGTGAACCTGAACTGGGAGGCGGCCTACGGCAAGGCCTACCGCATCGAGACCTCGGCCGACGGCAACGCCTGGACCACCGTCTACAGCACCACCACCGGCGACGGCGGCACCGACGACCTCACCGGCCTGTCGGGCACCGGGCGTTACGTGCGGCTCTTCGGCACGGCCCGCGGCACCCAGTGGGGCTACTCGCTGTGGGAGCTCAAGGTGTACGGCAGCAGCCTCACCGAGGGCACCCCGACCGCCTCGCCGTCGGCGTCGCGCACCGGCGGCCCCTCGGCCTCCGCCTCGCCGTCGGCGTCCCCGTCGCGCAGCGCGTCCGCCAGCGCCTCGCCCACCAAGAGCCCCACCGGCACCCCGGGCAAGGACCTGACCGACCCGCGCAAGAAGGACATCGCGATGCAGCTGGTGTCCTCGGCGGAGAACTCCTCGCTGGACTGGAAGGCGCAGTACAAGTACATCGAGGACATCGGCGACGGGCGCGGCTACACCGCCGGGATCATCGGCTTCTGCTCCGGCACCGGCGACATGCTCGAGCTCGTCCAGCTCTACACCCAGCGGGTGCCCGGCAACGTGCTGGCGAAGTACCTGCCGGCGCTGCGCAGCGTCAACAACAGCGACTCGCACGCCGGGCTGGACCCGAACTTCACCAAGGACTGGCGCACCGCCGCGGCCGACCCGGCGTTCCAGCAGGCCCAGAACGACGAGCGGGACCGGGTGTACTTCAACCCGTCCGTCAGCCAGGCCAAGGCCGACGGCCTGCGGGCCCTGGGCCAGTTCATCTACTACGACGCGATCGTCATGCACGGCCCCGGCAACAGCTCCGTCAGCTTCGGCGGCATCCGCAAGGCCGCCATGGCCAAGGCCAAGACCCCGGCCCAGGGCGGCGACGAGGCGACCTACCTCAACGCCTTCCTCGACGCGCGGGTCGCGGCGATGAAGACCGAGGAGGCGCACAGCGACACCAGCCGGGTCGACACCGAGCAGCGGGTGTTCCTCAACAACCGCAACTTCGACCTCGACCCGCCGCTGTCGTGGAAGGTGTACGGGGACCCGTACAACATTTCCGCTTGAGGTTTCACGACTGCGGGACCCGGGCGTCGCCGAGGATCGAGGAGATCTCGTCGGCGGCGCCCGGCCGCGCGAACAGGTACCCCTGCCCGAACTCGCACCCGAGATCCTGCAGCGTCGACCACTGCTCGGCGGTCTCGATGCCCTCGGCGACCGTCTGCAGCTGCAGCGCCCGGCCCAGCTGCACGACCGCCTCGGCCAGCGTGGCGTCGCCGCGCTCGGTGTCGATGCCGTCGACGAACGAGCGGTCGATCTTGAGGATGTCGACCGGGAAGCGCTTGAGGTACGACAGCGACGAGTACCCGGTGCCGAAGTCGTCGATGGCCAGGCGCACGCCGAGCGCCTTGAGCCGGCCGAGGGTCTCGATGGTGGAGTCGGTGTCCTGCATGAGCAGCGACTCGGTGATCTCCAGGACGATCTGGTGCGGGTCGACGCCGGTCTCGGCCAGGATGCCGGCGACCTCCTCGACCAGCCCCTCGTGCTGGAACTGCCGCGCCGAGAGGTTCACGTTGACCCGGATCCCGGCCGCGGCCGGGAACTGCTCGCACCAGGCGGCCAGCTGCTCACAGGCCTGGCGCAGCACCCAGCGGCCCAGCGGCACGATGAGCCCGGTCGACTCGGCCAGGGGGATGAACGTGTTCGGGCCGACCAGGCCGTGCACCGGGTGCTCCCAGCGCACCAGGGCCTCGACGCCGATGAGGCGGCTGGTCGGCAGGTCGACGATCGGCTGGTAGTGCACCAGGAACTCGTCGTGGGCCAGGGCGCGCTCGAGCTCGGCGCGGTCCTCGGCCTCGCGCATGATGCCGGCGTACATGGCCGGGTCGAACAGGGCGTAGCGGTCGCGGCCGGCGCCCTTGGCGGCGTACATGGCCAGGTCGGCGTTACGCAGCAGCTCCCCGGGGTCGGGCCCGTCGTCGCCGTCGCCGGCCTTGGCGGTCGCCACGCCGATCGACGCCGAGCAGACGACCTCGCGGTTGCCCAGCCGCAGCGGCCGGCGGATCGCGGCCAGCAGCCGCTCGGCGAGGTCCATCGCCTCGATCTCGGTGATGTCCTCCACGAGGATCGCGAACTCGTCGCCGCCGAGGCGGGCCAGGGTGTCGGCGGCGCGCAGCTGCTGGTGCAGGCGCAGCGCGGTGGTGGCGATGAGCTGGTCACCGGCGGTGTGCCCGAGGCTGTCGTTGACGAGCTTGAAGTCGTCGAGGTCGACCAGGAACAGGGTGATCCGGCCGCCGCCGCGCCGGTTGCGGGCGATGGCGTGCTCGAGCCGGTCGCGGAACAGGGCCCGGTTCGGCATCCCGGTCAGCGAGTCGGCGAACGCCTGCCGGGTCAGCTCCTCCTCCAGCTCCTTGCGGCCGGTGATGTCGCGGATGCTGATGACCGTGGCGAAGAGCGGCGCCTCGGTGGTCCGGTTGGTGCCGATGACCTCGGCCCAGATCCAGGCGCCGTCGGCCCGGCGCACGCGGGACTCGGTCCGGGCGGTGTAGCCGGGCCCGCCGCCGATGACCCGCTGCCACCACTCCTGGGACACGGGCAGGTAGTCGGGGTGGGTGATGTCGGAGAGCAGCTCGCTGGTCACGAACGCGGTGTCGTAGCCGAGCACGGTGCGCACCGACGGGCTCGCGTAGGTCACCCCGAGGCCGTCGCCGCGGATCGCCAGCACCGCGTCGGACGAGGCCTCCAGCAGCGCCTCGATCTTGTTCTCGGCGCGGCGCCGGGCCCGGTCCATCCGGCTGCGGTTGCTCGCGGTCTGGGCGCAGAACCAGGTGACGCCGAGCATGAGCGAGACGGTCAGCGCGGCCAGGGTGGGCCCGACGGGCCGGTCCCGGGTGATGACCAGGGCCAGGTACCCGGCGATGCTGAGCGTGCCGAGCCCGATCACGGAGCCCTTGTCGGCCAGCGCGGCCGTCGAGGCCAGGATGAGCATGACGCCCGCCGGGTAGATCGCCAGCGCGGCGGTGTCGTAGGCGGTGAACCCCAGCAGCAGCACCAGGTTGGCCAGCCACCACCCGACGAGCGCACGGGGGAGCCAGGGGGCCTGGATGTACCGCTGCCACGGCAGCATCGCCAGCCCCGCCTGCCCCAGCGCGGCCACGAGTATGGCGGCGACGATCCACGGCCCGCCGTGCCAGTCCAGCCGGACCCGCACGGCGCCGATCAGGATGACCCCGACGCCGATCCACGTGCCCAGCCTGACCTGGCGGGCCCGGTAGTCGATCTCGTGCTGCTCGAGCGCGCTGTCCGGCATGGCCACACCGATCGGTGCGCGGGCGGCGTTTCTGAGTGCGGTTCTGGTGCAGTATGGGGTGACGGGCCGGTGGCTACCGCAGCCGGTCGCGTACGAGCGGCCACGCGTCCAGCGGTGCGAGCCGCACCGGCGGCTCGTCCTCGCCGTCCGCCCCGGCGACCACCGCGACGAGCGCGCCGCCGTCGCGGGAGAACCTGATGCCGGTCTGCTCGCCCCAGATGGTCGCGCTCCCGCCCGCCGGCAGCAGCGGCAGGTACGCGCCCGCGAAGACGGCGGGGGACTGCCGGCCCGGCGGCGGCTCGAACGGACCGGACCAGCCGGTCCGGTCGACGTGGGCCGCGCGCTCGCCCGCCGGGAGCGGGTGCGGGGGCGCGGCCGCGAGCTCGCCGGCCCGGCGCACCTGCCAGGCCATCTTCACCTCGATGCGGATCGCCGGGTCGCCGCTCCAGGCCACCGCGAGCCCCTCGTCGGCGAGCGCGTCGGCGATCTCCCGGCCGGCCGCCGCGATGGCCTCGCCGTCCTCCGCGCGGGCCCCGTAGGCGATCGACAGGCCGCCGCTGGCGACGCAGGAGCCCTCGTCCTGCTCGTGGTAGAAGGCGAAGCCGCGGGCGCCGGGCCGGTCGCGCAGGATGGCCCGGATCTCGTGCCCGCCGTCGGTCAGGGTCTGCGTGAACGACTCGCGGGCCACGATCCCGGCGGCGTCGAGGCGGGCGAAGGCGGTCGTGAGGCGGTCGTTGTCGGTGACGGCCGGCCAGGTCGCCGCGTCCGCGCGGTGCTCGGCGAACGCCTCGGCGACGAGCACCCACGCCGTGGCCGGGTCGCCGCCGCCCGCCACGACCTCGCGCACGATCTCCACCGCGGTGCGCCGCCCGCGCGGGACCTCGTGGCGGATGTACCGCCGCAGGTATTCGTCCACGGCGGCAGGGTAGCGGCGATCCGTCGCAACCGGCGTCGCGTTCACGACTGCACGGCGGGCAACTGTCCGTCTCGATAGGCTTCCGCTCATGGATCTGTGGCGTTTGGGTGCCGGCGCGCTGGCCGCCGTGCTGTCGGCCGGTCCGTTGCCGCTGCTGGAGCCGTCCGGGTCCGCCGCCGCCGACACGGCCGCCGCGGTGCCGTGCCCCTACACGTCCATCGCCACCATCCCGCCCACCCCGCCCTCACCCGAGCGGGACCCGGCCGCGCCCGTCGTCGGCGGCGCGCAGCTGGCCACGAAGGGCCTGGCCGTGCCGCCCGGCGCCCCCGCCCCGCCGGTCACCTCGGCGATGGCGTGGGTGGTCGCCGACCTCGACACCGGCGAGGTGCTCGGCGCCTGCGCCCCGCACCTGCGCCGCCGTCCGGCCAGCGTCCAGAAGCTGCTGCTCGCCGCGACGGTCCTGCCCAAACTCGACCCGAACCAGGTCGTCGAGGCGACCCCGGCCGACCTCGACCTGCCCGGCGACAGCTCGCTGGTCGGCATCATCGCCGGGGGCCGGTACCCGGTCTCGACGCTGTGGTACGGCCTGCTGCTGCAGTCCGGCAACGACGCCGCGAACGCCCTCGCCCGGGTCGGGGGCGGCGACGGCGGCGTCCCGGCGACGATCGCGGCCATGAACGCCGAGGCGCACCGGCTCGGCGCCGACGACACGCACGCGGTCACCCCGTCGGGGCTGGACGCTCCCGAGCAGTACACGAGCGCCTACGACCTGGCCCTCATCGCCCGGGAGAA
Source organism: Dactylosporangium sp. NPDC000244 (assembly GCF_040300725.1). Classification (NCBI taxonomy): domain Bacteria; kingdom Bacillati; phylum Actinomycetota; class Actinomycetes; order Micromonosporales; family Micromonosporaceae; genus Dactylosporangium; species Dactylosporangium sp. NPDC000244. Next base: position 99,002 of record NZ_JBEPEH010000042.1, on the reverse strand, counting down.
CCTGGACCGGGCGGCGTTCCTGCAGTACGACAGCGCCCTGACCTTCCAGTGGCCGGCCCAGCCGCCGAAGGACCCGAAGGGCTTCCAGATCCAGAACGAGAACAAGCTGCTGACCGAGTATCCGGGCGGGATCGGCGGCAAGACCGGCTTCACCGACGAGGCCAGGCACACGTACGTCGGCGCCGCCAAGCGCGGCGACCGGCGCCTCGTCGTCACGATCATGGGTGCCGAGATCGTGCCCGCCCGCGCCTGGAAGCAGGGCACGACGCTGCTGGACTGGGGCTTCACCCGGCCCGCCGGCGCCTCGGTCGGGCACCTGGTCACGCCCGAGGAGGCGGCCCGGCTGCACGCCCCGCCGCCGTCGGCCGCCGCCGCGGCCGCGGCCGCCCGGGGCACCGCGGGCGCGCAGGCCCCGGCGCCCGGCCGCTCGCTTTCGTTCAGCGTCGTGGCCCTGGCCGTGCTGGTGGTGCTGTTCGCGGCCGGCACCGTCGTGATGCTCCGCCGCGCCCGCCGGATCCGGACCTGAACCGCCGGTAGAACTGCCGTCGTGATCCCCGCGGCGGGACCCCTAGGTGGCGCCCGGTACCGCGGTACTAATGGCCCGGCGGAGATCGGGACCGCGGTACCAGGGATCGGGGCCTCGGCGAACCTAGCGTTCACGGTGAGAACGCGGGAGCTCCGAGGGGGAGACGATGATCGAGGCGCGGCAACTGACGAAGCGGTACGGCGACAAGACGGCCGTCGACGGCGTGACCTTCACGGTCCGGCCGGGAGCGGTCACGGGCTTCCTCGGGCCGAACGGCGCCGGCAAGTCCACGACGATGCGCATGATCATCGGGCTGGACGCCCCGACGAGCGGCTCGGTGAGCGTGAACGGCAGGCGGTACGCGCGGCACGCGGCGCCGCTGCACGAGGTCGGCGCGCTGCTCGAGGCGCGGTCGATCCACCCGGGCCGGTCCGCGTTCGACCACCTGATGGCGCTCGCCCACACGCACGGCATCCCGCGCGGCCGGGTGAGCGAGCTGATCGAGCTGACCGGGCTGCAGCCGGTGGCCCGCAAGCGCGCCGGGGCGTTCTCCCTCGGCATGGGGCAGCGCCTCGGCATCGCCGCCGCGCTGCTCGGCGACCCGCAGACGATCATGCTCGACGAGCCGGTCAACGGGCTCGACCCCGAGGGCGTGCTGTGGATTCGCAACCTGCTCACCGACCTCGCGGCCGCCGGGCGCACCGTGTTCGTCTCCTCGCACCTGATGAGCGAGATGGCGCTCGTCGCCGACCACCTCATCGTCGTCGGCCGCGGGCGGGTGCTGGCCGACACCACCGTGCAGGAGCTGGTCCGCACCGCCGGCGGTGACACCGTCGCCGTCGCCACCGCCGACCCGGAACAGCTGCGCCGGGTCCTGTCCGGTCCCGGCGTCGAGATCACCGGCCGGCCCGGATCGGAGCAGCTGAGCGTGACCGGCATGTCGCCGCGGGCCATCGGGCTCGCCGCCGCCGAGCACGGCATCGCCCTGTTCGAGCTCACCGCGAAGGCGGTCTCGCTCGAGGAGGCCTTCATGGAACTGACCAAGGACGCCGTCGAGTACCACGCCACGACCACCCCTGCGAGGGCAGCCGCATGAGCATCGCCACCGAGACCCGCCCGAGCGCCGCCGTGCCGGCGCGCACCGCCGACCCGGCCCGCAAGGTGACCGGCGCCCGGGTGCTGCGCTCGGAGTGGTACAAGCAGTGGTCACTGCGCTCGACCTGGATCACACTCGGGCTCGGCCTGCTGTTCCTGCTCGCGTTCGGGACGATCGCGTCGCTGCGGTACAAGTCGATGACCGGCTCCGGTCAGCAGATGGACCCGGACTTCGCCGACGCCACGACGTACAGCCTCGCCCTGTTCGGCACGACGTTCGCGACGATCGCGCTCGGGGTCCTCGGGGTGCTCTCGACGTCCGGCGAGTACACGACCGGCATGATCCGCTCCACGCTCGCCGCCGTCCCGCGCCGCCTGCCGGTGCTGTGGTCCAAGGCCGCCGTGTACGGCGTCGTCGCCTTCGCCGTCGGCGCGGCCGGCGCGTTCGGGGCCTTCCTGATCAGCAGCGGCGTGCTGTCCGGCACCGCCAAGGCCATGGGCATCTCGGCCGACGGGGTCGTGACGGGCCTGCTCGGCGCCGCGGTCTACCTGGGCCTGGTCGGCGTCATCGGGGTGGCGCTCGGCGCGCTGCTGCGCTCCACGGCCGGCGGCATCTCGGCGTTCGTCGGCCTGTTCCTGCTGGTGCCCGGCCTGATGATGCTGCTGCCGAAGTCCTGGCGGGCGGACATCACGCCGTACCTGCCCAGCAACGCCGGCGAGTCGATCTTCGCCCTGCATCACGTCACCGGGACGCTCACCGCCGGCAACGGGCTGCTGGTGCTGCTCGGCTGGACCGCGCTGGCCCTGGCCGGTGCCGCGATCCGGCTGGTCCGCTCGGACGCCTGAGCGGACTCCCAGGGCCGCTGTCCGGGGGCCGCGCCGTGCACGTTCACGGCGCGGCCCCCGCTGCCGCGGGGAGAGGATGGGAACGTGAGCGCCGAGGACACCGCCTGGCTGTTCCGGGCCGGGCAGCGGGTGCGGCAGTGGGACGCCCGGCACCCGTGGGCGCTGGACACCGCCGTCGTGCTCGTGGTCTTCCTGGTGTTCTGCGTGCCCGACCTCGTCCCGGGCCGGGAACATCGCGACTCGCCGCTGATCCTCACGCAGCGGCCGGTGCCGCAGATGCTGCTGCTGCAGGGCGCGCTGCTGGTGCCGCTGTGGTGGCGCCGCCGGGCCCCGCTGCTCGCGTGCTGCGCCGTCGCGGCGGTCTTCATCGCCGAGTGGGCCGCCGGCGTCATGCTGCGCGCCGACGTCGCCCTGCTCGTCGCCGTCTACAGCCTCGTGCTGCACGGCCGGCTGAGCCGGCTGCCGTGGGCGGCGCCCGCGCTGCTGGTCGCCTCCGCGCTGGTGGTCGTGCGGGCCTCCGGCGTCCTGTCGGCGTGGGACGTGCTGTTCTTCGTCGCCAGCGTCGGGACCGCGGCCGTCGCGCTCGGGTTCGCGGTGCGGGTCCGCCGCGCCCAGCTCGCCGCGCTGCGCGACCGCGCGGTGCAGCTGGAGATCGAACGCGACCAGCGCAGCCGCCTGGCCGCCGCGACCGAGCGCACCCGGGTGGCCCGCGAGATGCACGACATCCTCGGCCACAGCCTGTCGGTCATCATCACCCTCGCCGACGGCGGCGCCTATGCCGCGGACGTCGCGCCCGAGCGCAGCAAGGAGGCGCTGCGGCTCATCGGCGACACCGGGCGCCGCTCGCTGGGGGAGCTGCGCCGCATGCTGGGCGTCCTGCGCGAGCAGGCGGACGGGCTCAGCCCGCAGCCCGGCATCGCCGACCTCGAGCCGCTGTGCCGGCGCGTCCGCGCGGCCGGGCCGGAGGTCGAATACCAGAGCGGCGGCGAGCTGGAGGCGCTGGATCTCGGAGTACAGCTGGCGGCCTATCGCATCGTGCAGGAAGCCCTCACGAACACGCTCAAGCACGCCGGCCCCGGCACGCGGGTCCGCCTGGCGCTGCGCGTGGAGGGCGCCAGGCTGCGGATCGTCGTGCGCGACACCGGCCCGCCCGGCGGCGCGGACCGCACGGCCCGGCCCGGCGAGCAGGGGCACGGCCTGATCGGCATGCGGGAGCGCGCGGCACTCTACGGCGGGTCCGTGACCGCCGGCCCGGACCCCGGCGGAGGATGGAGCGTGGTGGCCGACCTCGACCTGACCCCGCCGCCCGCACCCGGAGGCGACCCCGCATGATCACCGTCCTCATCGTGGACGACCAGCCCCTGCAGCGGCTGGGCTTCCGCATGCTGCTGGAGAGCAACCCGGACACGGAGGTTCTCGGCGAGGCCCAGAACGGCGCGGATGCGGTACGGCGGGCCGCCGAACTGCATCCGGACGTCATCCTGATGGACGTGCGGATGCCCGGCATGGACGGCATCGAGGCGACCCGCCGCATCGTCGAGTCCGGCGGGCGCTCGCACATCCTGATGCTCACGACGTTCGACCTGGACGAGTACGTGCACGCCGCCCTGCGCGCCGGCGCCAGCGGCTTCCTGCTCAAGGACGCCCACCCCGAGGAGCTGCTGGCCGGCATCCGTGCGGTCGCGGGCGGCGACGCGGTGATCGCGCCCGCCCTCACCCGCCGCCTGCTGGACGCGTTCGCCCACCACCTCGGTGGCGGCGCGGCCCGCCCGGCGCCGGACCCGCGCCTGGACACGCTGACGGACCGCGAACGCGAGATCCTGGTCGCGATCGGCAACGGCTGGACCAACGGCGAGATCGCCGAGCGCCTGGTCCTGGCCGAGTCGACGGTGAAGAACCACGTCGGCCGGGTGCTGGCCAAGATCGGCGCGCGCGACCGCGTGCAGGCGGTCATCATCGCGTACGACCTGGGCCTCACCCGGCCGCACTGAGCCGCCTCAGCGGCAGGCCTCCCGGGCGGCCTGGATGTGCCCGCTGAGCGCGTCGCCGAGCCGCGCGGCCTTCGCGGCCCGCTCGCCCCGGTCGCCCTGGGCGTCGAGCCGGACGTCGAGCAGCGCGTCCGTGCCGTCGGCGATGCCGATGAGCGCCGCCCGCAGCTTCGGGTGCAGGAAGAGGCTGTCCGCGAAGGCGCGGTTGTGCGCGTCCTCCCGCCGCTGCCGGTCGATCTCGCCCGCGTCGATCGGCAGGTCGAGGAAGGCGGCCCCCTGCTCCGCCGTGGCGTGCGCCGGGCCGCTCCCGCCCAGCTCGCCCACCACGATGGTGATCACGCCGCAGGCCTGGGCCTTCTGCCGATGCTCCCGCATGACGGTCTTGCCGGCGCCGATCAGCAGCAGGACGACCAGAACGGCCCCGGCGACCTTGAACCCGGGCCGCGTGCGGCGCTTGGGCTTCTCCGGCGGCAGGAGGTAGGCGACGGGCGGTGGCGGTGGCTCGTACGCGGGCGGCGGGGGCTGCTGCGGGTACATGTTCTGCGGCTGCCCGGCCGCGTCGAGGTCGACGTAGGTGGCGTACGGGTTCGAGGAGCGGCCGGTCGGCGCGGGGGTCATGGGCACTCCGGGGTGGGGGCGGGCCCTCTAGCTCGGCCCGGCCCCGTCCGACCTGAGCGTTTCGCCGGATCCCGGTGCCAGCGTGTGGACAGCTGTTGGCAGGGTGCCAAGAAGCGTAGAGTGCCGGGGCATGGGCTACCCGCCGGAGCCGTGGTCGTTGTGCGGCCGCATGACCGTGTCGGTGTGGGCGATCCCGGTCGCCGAGGTGCCCGCGCTGCCGGCCGAGCTCAGCCGGGCCGTGCGGATCGTGCGGGCCGGGTCGCGGGCGCTCGTCGGCGCGGCGTGGGTGGACTACCGGCCCGGCGGCGACCTGAGCTACCGGGAGCTGCTGGCCGCCGTGCTCGTGCGGGCCGGGCTGCGGACCCGGGTGACGATCTCGCACATCTGGGTCGACAGCGCCGACTCCCGCGACGGCGGGCGGGAGCTCTGGGGGATTCCCAAGGACCTCGCGGCGCTGGAGATCACCGACGCGCGGGCCGCGGCGGCGTCGATCGCCTCGGCCGAGTTCGCCGCCGCGCGGCCGCGCTTCCGGCTGCCGATCCGGTTCCGGTGCACGCAGGCGTTGCACGGGCGGCCCAAGACGACGCCGGTCCGGGCCACGGCCAAGTGCGGGACGGCGAAGGTCGAGTGGGAGTTCGAGCGGGGCGGGCCGCTGGGGTTCCTCGCCGGGCGCAGGCCGCTGCTCTCGCTGGTCGCCGACGACTTCCGGATGTCGTTCGGGGCCGCGGCTCAGCGGTAGTCGGAGCGGGCCAGGCGGGCGGTCCGGGCGCGGTACTCCGAGGCCATCCCCGGCCAGTTGGTCACCACGCGGCCGGCGGCGGTGCGGTACCAGCTCGTGCAGCCCGTCCACACGCTTCCGCCCAGGCGGCGCTGCATCTCGGCGTCGAAGGCCGCCGCGACGTCGGCGCGCACCTCCAGGGGGCCGGACTCGGCCACCGCCCGGACCGCCTGGACGATGTAGCGGGCCTGGGACTCGTGGAAGTACACGACGGAGGTGTTGCCGGTGTTCGTGTTCGGGCCGTACATGAGGAACAGGTTCGGGAAGCCCGGCACCGTGATCCCCAGGTGGGCGTAGGCGCCGTCGCGCCACTCGTCCTCCAGGCGGCGGCCGTCGCGCCCGGTCACGGCCAGCGGGGCCAGGAACTCGGTCGCCGCGAAGCCCGTCGCGTAGACGAGCAGGTCGCAGTCGTACGCCGAGCCGTCCGCCGTGCGCACGCCCGCGCTCGTGACCTGGACGATGTCGTGCGTCACGAGGTCCACGTGCTCGCGGTGCAGCGTGCGGAACCAGTCGCCGGTGAACAGGACCCGCTTGCACCCCATCGCGTAGTCCGGCGTCACCCCCGGCCCCAGCCGGCGGGCCTGGAGCAGGCGCTGGGCCTGCGAGACGGCGCGCACGAAGCGGCGGGCGATCGGGCGGCCGGTCATCGCGCGCCCAGTGACCACGGTCAGCAGCCAGGTGCCGGCCCGGGCCGCGCGCATGAGCGGCGGGACACGGCGGTTCAGGGCCCTGCGGATGCGGCCGTACCGCCGGTTCGGCTTCGGCAGCGTCCAGGGCGCGGAGCGCTGGAACACCGTGACCCGCGCCGCCCGGTCCGCGATCGCGGGCACGAGCTGGACGGCGCTCGCCCCGGTGCCGATGACCCCGATGCGCCGGCCGGTGACGTCGATCGCCGGGTCCCAGGCCGCGGTGTGCACGGCGAGCCCGGCGAACGCCTCCGCGCCGGGCAGCGCGGGCACGACCGGCCGCGAGAGCTGTCCGGTGGCCGGGATCAGGATGTCGTACTCCGCGGTGCTCTCCAGCCCCGTGGCCTGATCGGCGAGCGTGAGGCGCCACGCGGTGCCGGTCCACGCCGCGGCCGCGACGGCGGTGCCGAGGCGCAGATGCGGCCGCAGCCCGAAGCCGTCGGCGCACGTCCGCAGGTACCGCAGGATCTCGGCGTGCGGCGGGAACCGCTGCGACCAGTCGGGGTTGAGCGCGAAGGAGTACGAGTACAGCGGCGCGGGGATGTCGCACGCGCAGCCGGGGTAGGTGTTGTCGCGCCAGACCCCGCCGACCTCCGCCGCCCGCTCGTAGATCGTGACGTCGCCGAACCCGGCCCGGCGCAGCAGATGCGCGACCGCGATCCCCCCGAACCCGGCCCCGGCCACGGCGATCCGCGTCACGAGGGTCCCCGGGGGAACACCTCGCGGACGAGGGTGATGAGCGTGGTCGCGAGCATCGCGTGGACCTGCTCGCGGGTCAGGGCGCCGCGCTCGAGCCACTCGCGGGCGGTCGCCTTGGCCAGGCCGCAGTACGCGCGGATCATCGCCCGGCGCTCGTCGCGGTGCCCGTCCTCGCCGGCCAGGCCGATCGCGACCAGGATGCTGTCCGCGGCGACCTCGTCGGCCTCGGCCAGGACCCGGCGCACGTCGGGGTCGCCGGCGTCGACCGCGGCCAGCCAGGAGGCGCTGTGCCGCGCGACGACGTCCAGGAACCAGGTGACGCTGGCGTCGACCCGGGTCGCCAGACCGCCCGCGGGCAGCTGCTCCACGGCGACCGGCGGGATGGTGACGAGCACCCGCACGGCCTCGACGTAGAGGTCCCGCTTGGTGCCGAAGTAGTGGTTGATCAGCCCGCGGGCCACGCCGGCCGCCTCGGCGATGCCGGTCGTCGACACCTCGGCGTAGGGGCGCTCGCCGAAGAGCCGCACCGCGCACGACAGGATCTGCGCGCGCCGCTGGTCGGGCTCGAGGCGGCGCCCGCGCTCGGCGACGGTTCCGGTCACGCGGCCGTCCCCAGCACCGGGTCGCGGGCCGCCACGGCGTCCACGCGGACATAGGGCGCGCCCAGCGGCGGGCGCGGGTCCGGGTCGCCGTGGTTCGGCCACAGGGACAGGGCCCGCTCGGCGAGCGCGGTGATGGTCAGCGACGGGTTCACGCCGAGGTTCGCGGTCACCGCGGCGCCGTCGACCACGTGGAGCCCGGGGTGGCCGAAGACGCGGTGGTACGGGTCGATGACGCCGTGCTCCGGGTCCGCCCCGATCGCGGCCCCGCCGATGAAGTGCCCCGTCACCGGCCGGCCGGCGAGCTCGGTCACGGAGCCGAGCGCCACGCCGTCGATCTTCCCGGCCACGCGCCGGGCGACGTCGTGGGCGACCGGGAGGTACACCGGATTCGGCTCCCCGATCCCGCGCCGGCTCGTCAGGCGCCGCCCGCCGAGGGGGCCGCGGCGGGGGCCGACGGTGATCGAGTTGTCCTTGGGCTGCATGGCGAGCAGCACGATCGTCTGCTGCGACCACCGGCGCGGCCAGAACAGCCGCGGCCAGTCCCGCCAACCGGCCAGCGTCCGGCCGAGCCCGGCCAGCCAGCGCGGGGTCCGGCCGGTGTCGCCGACGAGGACGGCGGCCATGAGCCCGAGCAGGTTGCTGCCCGGGCCGTAGCGCACCGGCTCGATGTGCGTGTCCGCGTCCGGGTGGATCGAGGAGGTGATCGCCACCCCGTCGGTGAAGTCGGCGTCGCGGCGGCGGGAGCGCGGGCCCAGGATCGACTCGGAGTTGGTCCGGCTCAGCTCGCCGAGGCGGGGCGAGAGGTTCGGCAGGTCGCCCCGCCGCCGGGCGTGGTGCAGGATGCGCTGGGTGCCGAGCGCGCCCGCGGCCAGGATCACCTCGCGCGCGGTGAACGTGCGGGCGCGCCGGCGCAGCTTGCCGCCGGTGCGCACGGCCCGCACGGTGTAGCCGCCGCCGGGGCGGGGCGTCACCCGGGTCACCGTGGTGCGCTCGTGGACCTCGGCGCCGGCGCGTTCGGCGAGGTACAGGTAGTTCTTCACCGTCGTGTTCTTCGCCCCGACGCGGCAGCCGGTCATGCAGCAGCCGCAGAACGTGCAGGTGGTGCGCGCGGGGCCGGCGCCGCCGAAGTACGGGTCGGGCACCGTCTCACCCGGGCGCTCGCCGAAGAGCACGCCGACGGGGGTGCGGCGGTAGGTGTGCGCGACGCCGAGGTCCTCGGCCACGGAGCGCAGCACCTCGTCGGCGGCGGTGGTGCGCGGGTTCTCGGCCACCCCGAGCATGCGCGAGGCCGTGTCGTAGTGCCCGCCGAGCTCGGCCTTCCAGTCCGTGATCCCGGCCCACTGCGGGTCGGCGAAGAAGACGTCCGGCGGCCGGTACAGCGTGTTGGCGTAGCCCAGCGAACCCCCGCCGACGCCGGCCCCGGACAGCACGAGCACGTCCGGCAGCAGCGTCATGCGCAGGATGCCGTAGCAGCCGGCGGCGGGGGCGAACAGATAGTCGCGCAGCCGCCAGCTCGTCTTCGCGAAGTCCGCGTCGGCGAAGCGGCGGCCGGTCTCGAGCACGCCGACTCGGTAGCCCTTCTCGGTCAGCCGCAGCGCGCTCACGCTGCCGCCGAACCCGGATCCCACGACGATGACGTCGTACTCCATGCGAGCCACCTTGAGCCCTTGTTGTCGGGCTGTCAACAAGTACGATACGCAGGTATGGCGCCGCTGGTCCTCCTGCACGGCCTGGGCAGCCGCCGCCAGGTGTGGGACCCGCTGCGGCCCGCACTGCCGGCGCGCCTCGCCGACGTGCGCGCGCTCGACCTGCCCGGCTTCGGCGCGACCCCGGCTACGGGGGCCGCCTCGGTGCCCGCGCTCGCCGACTGGGTCCTCGCGACCGTGCCGCCGCCCTTCCACGTCGCCGGCAGCTCGATGGGCGCGGGCGTGGCGCTCGAGCTCGGCCGGCGCGGGGCGGCGCTGTCGGTGACGGCCTTCGCGCCGATCGGCTTCTGGGGCCCGGTCTCGCGGCGCTGGTGCCAGGCCTCGGTGACCGCGGCGCGGGCCTGCGCCCGCACGTGCGGCCCGGCGCTGCCCCGGCTGGCGTCGGCGGCGGCGGGGCGGGTCGCGCTGTTCGGGCTGTTCTTCGGGCACCCCACGCGGGTCGATCCGGTCGCGGGGGTGGCCGACGCGCGGGCCCTCGCGGCGGCGCCCGGCTTCGCGGCGGCCCGGGACGCCTTCGCGGGGCACCGGTTCGGCGACGCCGGGGCGCTGGCCGACATCCCCGTGACGGTCGTGTGGGGCTCGCGGGACCTGATCCTGCCCGCGTTCCAGGCGCGCCGCGCCGCGCGGCTGCTGCCGGGCGCCCGGCACGTGCGGCTGCGGGGCTGCGGCCACCTGCCGTTCAACGACGACCCGCACATGTGCGCCGAGCTGATCGCCGCCACGGCGTAGCGCTTTGTTCTTGCCACCGCGGAGGCCGGGATGCCTGGCGGGAGCGACGGTCCGCAGGTGACGCGGGCCCGAGCCATGATGCTCTTCCGCCTTTACCCTTGACGCATTCCCTTATCGGCATATGATTGACGCATGGCACGAGCGGCTACCACCACGGACGCGTTCAACGCCGTCGCCGAGCTGCGGCGGCGGCAGATCCTCGATCTGCTCGCGCAGGGCGAGCGGCCGGTCGGCGACTTCGTGGACCTGCTCGGCCTCGCGCAGCCCCAGGTGTCCAAGCACCTGCGCGTGCTGCGCGAGGTCGATCTGGTGCGGGTGCGCGAGGTGGGCCGGCAGCGGGTCTACCGGCTCAACCCCGGGCCGCTCAAGCCGCTCTACGAGTGGCTCGCGACCTACGAGCGGCGCTGGAACGAGCGATTCGACAGCATGGACGACGTCCTGGACGACCTCAAGGCGAAGGAGACCGACTGATGACGACGACGACCAGGGGCACGGCGAAGGTCACGCTCCCGACCGACCTGCAGATCCTCATCACCCGTGAGTTCAACGCACCCAAGGCGCTCGTGTGGCGGGCCTACACCGAGCCCGAGCTCGTGAAGCGCTGGTGGGGTGCGGGGATGGGCGAGATGCAGTCGGCCGAGATCGACCTGCGCGTCGGCGGCACGTGGCGGTACGTGCAGGTCATTCCGGGGGGTGCCGAGGTCGCGTTCCACGGGGTGTACCGCGAGATCGAGGCCCCCGACCGGCTGGTGAACACCGAGGTCTTCGAGGGCCTGCCCGACCCCGACGCGCACACCGGGCTCATCACGGTCACGCTCGCCGAGACCGGCGGGCGGACGCTGCTGGAGATGCGCTGCGAATACGGCGACCAGGAGACCCGCGACGCGATCATCGCCTCGGGCATGGAGGTCGGGCTGCAGCGCTCCCTCGACAGCCTGGAGTCGGTCGCGGTGGAACTCTAGGTTCCCAGCAGCGGCGGCAGGGCGAACAGCATGACCGTCGACCACGTCACGTGGGTGAGGATCGGGGCCAGAATGCCGCCGGACGCGCGGCGCTGCAGGCCCAGCACGGTGCCGAGCACCGCGGCGGCGAAGACCAGCATCGGGTTGGCCGTCGCGATCGTGGCGAGGGCGTAGACGACGGTCGAGATCAGCACCGGGTGGCGGCGGCCGATCGCGGCGAACAGGGCGCCGCGGAAGAAGACCTCCTCGGCCAGGCCGTTGAGCAGGGTGACCGCGGTGATCGGGACGATCGCGCCGTAGCGGGCGTGGTCGAGCACCTCGCCGGTGAAGGCGCGCAGCGGCGGGATGTGCGCCACGACCAGCGCGCCGGCCACGAACACGCCCCCGACGAGCAGGCCCGTCGCGATCGGGGTCAGCACGGGGCGGCGCAGCTGGTCGCGGTAGAGGATGCGGCCCAGGTGCAGGCGGCCCGACAGCAGGCTGCCCGCCACCCAGGTCGCGGCGACCGCGAACGTCGTGGCGTAGAACAGCGGGTCGCCGGGGCGGATCGTCAGCGACCAGCCGAGCAGCGCCGCGCCCACGACCAGGGTCACCGCGACCACGATCCGGCGGCGGCGGAAGGCCGCGTCCGGCTCGTCGTGGGTGCGCGGCACGCGGTCGACGAACGCGGCCCGGGCGAGGTCGCGCAGGGCCCTCACGAGCCGCTCACACCCAGCTCCGCGCGGACCTCCTCGACCCGCCGGCGGGCCAGCGAGGCGGCCTGCGCGGCCTCGGTCGCGGCGGTCGCGGTCCGCTGCGCCTCCTGCCCGGTCACGTCCGCCTCGCGCTCGGCCAGCGCCAGGCGCACCGCGTCGTCGTAGCCCAGCGCCGGGCCGGTGAACAGCTCGGCGATCGGGTGCTCGCGCACCACGGTCTCGGCGCTGAGGGAGTCCACGAGGGTGCGCGCGGTCGGGATGTCCACGTCGGTGACCAGCGACAGCCACATCGACGACAGTCGCGGGGTGAGCAGCGGGACGGTGACGTTCGGCAGGAACTTGCCGCGGATCGCCGCCACCCGCTGCAGCATGTCGGCGAAGCTGAGCACGTCCGGGCCGCCCACCTCGAAGACGCGGCCGCGCGCCGCCTCGCTGTCCGCGACGCCGGCGAGGTAGCGCAGCATGTCCGGCAGCGCGACGGGCTGGGTGCGGGTGGTGACCCACTGCGGCGTGATCAGCGCCGGCAGGTGGTCGACGAGCTGGCGGGTGATCTCCCACGAGATGCCGCCGTGCCCGACGATGACCGCCGCCCGCAGCGTCGTCACCGGCACCGGACCCGCCTGCAGGATCCGCTCGACCTCGCGCCGTGAGCGCAGGTGCTCGGAGAGCGCGTCGCCGTCGGCGCCGAGGCCGCCGAGGTAGACGATCCGCTCCAGGCGCGCCTCGGCGGCCGCGGCGGCGAAGTGGCGCGCGGCGGCGGCGTCGCGCTCGGCGAAGTCGTCCAGCCCGAGGGAGTGCACCAGGTAGTAGGCGACGTCCACGCCCTCGAGCGCGGTCCGCAGGCTCGCCGGGTCCGTGACGTCGCCGGCGACGGGCTCGCCCTCGCCGGTGTACTGCCCCGGCCGGCGCGTCATCGCACGCACCCGGTGCCCCCCGGCGAGCAGCCGCGGGACGAGTCGCGACCCGACGAACCCGGAGGCGCCGGTCACCAGGACGGTCAAGGTCATGTCTTCTCTGATACCACGGCGGTGGAACGTTCATGCCCCATGACGCCCGGGCGCACCGGCGGGTCGTCCCGGGCGTTGCGCGTCGGCCGCGGCTCGGCTATGTTAGCGCTCACATTCACGGCGTTCCATCCGTACCGCCACACGGAATGAGGTCGAGAAACCATGCGCAAGGCCCTCCTCGGGGCCGCCTTCGCGGGTGCGCTCGTTGTGAGCGCTCTCGTCGGGGTCGGCACCTCTCAGGCGGCGACGTCGCAGCCCTGCGACATCTACGCCACCGGCGGCACGCCCTGCGTCGCCGCGCACAGCACCACCCGGGCGCTCTACGGCACCTACAACGGCCCGCTCTACCAGGTCCGGCGGGCGTCGGACAACGCCACCCAGGACATCGCGCCGGTCGCCGCGGGCAGCTACGCCAACGCGGCCGCCCAGGACAGCTTCTGCGCGAACACGTCCTGCGTGATCACGATCATCTACGACCAGTCCGGCCGCAACAACCGGCTCACCCAGGCCCCGCCCGGCGGGTTCAACGGCCCGGCGGCCGGGGGCTACGACAACCTCGCCAACGCCACCGCGGCGCCGGTGACGATCGGCGGGCACAAGGCGTACGGCGTGTTCGTCGCCCCGGGCACCGGCTACCGCAACAACAACACCAACGGCATCGCGACCGGCGACCAGCCCGAGGGCATGTACGCCATCTTCGACGGCACGCACTACAACGCCGGCTGCTGCTTCGACTACGGCAACGCCGAGCGCAACAGCCGGGACAACGGCAACGGCACCATGGAGGCCATCTACTTCGGCAACATCAAGGCCTGGGGCTACGGCACCGGCAACGGCCCGTGGATCATGGCCGACCTCGAGAACGGGCTGTTCTCGGGCGTGAACCCCGGGTACAACAGCAACGACCCGAGCATCGCCAACCGGTTCGTGACCGCGATCGTCAAGGGCGAGCCGAACCACTGGTCGATCCGCGGCGCCAACGCGCAGTCCGGCGGCCTGTCGACCTTCTACAACGGGGCCCGGCCGAACGCGTCCGGCTACAACCCGATGAAGAAGGAGGGCGCGATCATCCTGGGCATCGGCGGCGACAACAGCAACAGCTCCGCCGGCACCTTCTACGAGGGCGTCATGACCTCGGGCTACCCGAGCGACGCCACCGAGAACTCGGTCCAGGCCAACATCGTCGCCGCGAACTACAACACCTCCGGGCAGGGCAGCGGCACCACGCTCACGCCGGGCCAGTCGATCTCGCTGCGGGCGACGACGGCGTGCTGCACCACGCGGTACATCAGCCACTCCGGCAGTGCCGTGAACACGGCGGTGGTGAGCGCGTCGAGCGCGGCCACGGACAAGGCCAACGCCTCCTGGATCGTGCGCGCCGGCCTCGGCAACAGCTCCTGCTACTCGTTCGAGTCCAAGAACACCGGCGGGCAGTACCTGCGGCACCAGAACTACCAGATCTCGTTGCAGGCCAACGACGGCAGCGCCCTGTTCGCCCAGGACGCGACGTTCTGCTCCGAGGCCGGCAAGAACGGACAGGGCAACGCGTTGCGGTCGCTCAACTTCTCCGACCGGTACATCCGCCACTACAACAACCTGCTCTACATCGCGAGCAACGGCGGCTCGAACACGTGGGACGCCGCGGCGCTGTGGTCCGACGACGTGAGCTGGGTCGTCACCGCCCCCTGGACCCCCTGAGGCCCTATCCAACCTCCATCGAAGTCGGTAAGTTCGGGCGACATGAGGTCTCGCATCGTCGCGATCACGCTCGGACTTGCCGTCGTCCTCGGTGCCGGCGGCTTCGGATGGCCGCCGGCACCGTCGTGGCGGCTGCTCGACACCGGCTCCACCGCGCGCCTGCGCGGCCTCGCCGCCGTGAGCGACCGGGTGGCCTGGGCCTCCGGCACCGGGGGCACCGTCCTGCGCACCGTCGACGGCGGGCGTAGCTGGCGCTCCGTCGGGCCGCCGGACACCGCCGGCCTGCAGTTGCGCGACATCGAGGCCTTCGACGCCGAGCACGCCGTCGTCCTGTCGATCGGCAATGGCGAGGACTCCCGGGTGTACCTCACCGACAACGGCGGCCGCACCTGGACCGAGACCTTCCGCAACACCGACGAGGCCGCGTTCTACGACTGCTTCGCGTTCTTCGACCGCCGCCACGGCCTCGCCCTCGGCGACCCGGTCGACGGCCATTTCCAGCTCCTGGCCACCGAGGACGGCGGCCGGCACTGGGCGCCGCAGCGCGCCGAGCTGCCCGCGGCCCTCGACGGCGAGTTCGCCTTCGCCGCCAGCGGCACCTGCCTGGTGACCGCCGGCCGCCCCGGCCCGGACGCCTGGTTCGCCACCGGCGGCGGCTCCGCGTCCCGGGTCCTGCGCACGACCGACCGCGGCCGCCACTGGACGGCCGCGACCACCCCGGTCCCGTCGGGCGCCTCGGCCGGCATCTACTCCCTCGCCTTCCGCGACCGGGCGCACGGCCTCGCGGTCGGCGGGGACTTCGCCGCGCCGGCCGCGGCCCCGGACGGCGCCGCCACGAGCCGCGACGGCGGGCGCACGTGGACGGTCGCGCGCACGGTCCCCGGCGAGTACCGCTCCGGCGTGGCCTGGCGCTCGCCCCGCGACGACACCGCCTACGCGGTCGGCCCGACCGGCAGCGACTGGACCCGCGACGGCGGCCGCACCTGGACCCGCTTCGACACCGGCAGCTTCGACGCCGTGGCCTGCGCGGACGGCGCCTGCTGGGCCTCCGGTGAACTGGGTCGCATCGCCCGCCTGCGCTGACCGGGCTCGCCCCCTGAGCCTCGTGACGGCGTTCACGCGCCTGCTCGGCGTGCGGCATCCGATCGCGCTCGCCCCGATGGGCGGCTCGGCCGGGAGCTGCCCCTGCTCGCGGCCCCCGGCGGCCCGTGGGGAGCCGGCTCCGCGATCACCGGGGCGCTGCTGGCCGGCCGGGGCGAGGACACCTCGCGGAGCCGCATCCTGGACGTGGCGCGGGGCGCGATCCCGCCGCTGCCGGTCTGGGCCGGCGAGGCGGTGGACCTCGTCGGCTCCGTGGCGTCGGCGACGGACCTGGTGCGGGACATGGCCGGGCAGGCCGAGCGGGTGCTCACCCGGGCGGGCCGGCCGGGCTGAGCCGGGGCCGGCGGCACGGGCGCGGACGGCCGATCGCCCCCGTCTTGTCGATCGGCCGTCCGCGGTCCCGCGGGCCGGTGCGCTCCGGCCCGATACGCATGACACGCCCTGGCGCGCCGCGAGGTTACAAAGCGGATCGTGCCGCATTCACGACAGTGACGACGGCGCCGCGAGCCAGGCGAGCATCGCCGCCCAGTGGGCCGGGGCCGGGGTGTGGCCGGCGTCGGCGGCGATGCGCACCTCGGCGCCGGGGATGCGCGCGGCGACCAGCGGCGCGTCCGGCACCGCGCGGCCCCGGTCGCCGGCGCCGGCCCAGATCAGGGTGCGGACGGCCGCGTCGCGCAGGCGGAAGCGCCACGGGTGGATGTCGGTGGCCAGCCAGTCCGCGGCCACGCCGGCCGAGTGCGGGGCGAACGCGGCGGCGGCCCGCGTGACGTGCCGGCGGCCGAGCCCGGGGACGTGGCGCAGCCGCCAGGCCTGCCGCCGCTCCCGGCCGTGGACGGTGTGCAGCTCCCGGTCCGGCCCGGTCAGGCTCGCCGCGACCACCCCCGTGAGGCGGTGCGGGTGGCGGGCCGCGCACGCCAGGGCGAAGGGCGCCCCGCCGGAGAAGCCGAGCACGCCCCAGCGCTCGATGCCCAGGGATCGCCGCAGGTGCTCGACGTCGTCGGCGACGCCGAGCAGGGCCGGGCGCGCGGCCGGGTCCGAGGCGCCGTAGCCGGGGCGGTCGACGCAGAGCAGGCGGATGCCGGTCGCGGGCGGGCGGTCGCCCGGCGCGCCCGGGGTGCCGTGCAGGAACAGCACCGGCGGGGCGGCCGGGTCGCCGTGCTCGGTCCAGCTCAGCCGCCGGCCGTCGGGAAGACGCGTCTGCATGGGTCTCACCTTCGCCGTGTGTACGCTTCCGAGACCATGGAACCGTTTCCCCTCCCGCCCTGCGAGCCCGGCGGCCAGGACCTGCGCGAGGTGGCCGCGGCCGCCGACGCGTGGGCGGCGTCGCCCGCGATGGGTGAGCTGGTGGCCGAGTTCGGCGGCGCGGCCGGGCAGTCGCTCGCGGAGCTGGCCGGGTTCTGCGCGGTCTGGGACTACCGCGGCGGCGTGAAGGAGCGCTTCGACACCGAGCGGATCGACTTCGAGCCGGAGCGGGACCGGCGCGTCCGCGACCTCCTGCACGCGCTCGGGATGGGCGGGCGGCCCGCCCCTGCGCACCGCGCATACGATCACGTGCTCGTCCTCGGGGGTGGAATCCGGGTGACCCTCGGGCGGACCGACTACACGGCCCGCCTGCTCGACGCGGGACTCACGACGCGAACGCTCACCGGGCTCGCCAGCCTGCGGTGGCGCGACGACCGCGAGTTCCGCGAGGGGGCGCGGCTCGGGCTCGGGCCCGTCGACACCGAGGCCGACATGATGGCCGAGGCGTTCAAGCGCTTCCTCGGCATCGGCGAGCCCGCGGCGGCGCACGAGCATCACCGGTCGTGGGACGGCGGCATCCACGTGCTCGCGGCGCCCTCGACGCGGCCGGGGCTGCGGGCCAACACCGCCGACACGCTCACCGGGTGGGCGGAGATCGTCGAGCGGCCCCGCCCCGGCGACCGGGTCCTGCTCGTCACGAACGCGCCCTACGTGCGCCACCAGCACTGTGACGCGATCCGGCTGCTCGGCACGCGGTACGGCTGTGGCATCGAGACCATCGGCTTCGACGACGCCGCGATGACCGAGTGGGGGCGGCCGCTGAGCACCACCGAGCTGCTGCAGGAGGTGCGCTCGTCCATCCTGTCCATGAGCAACCTGCGGCGGCACGCTCAGGACAGCGCGGCGACCACGTCCCGGTAGGCGTCGGTGCCGACCGAGAACGCGCCGTAGTACGGGAAGTTCATCTCCACCACCAGGTAGAGGTTGGTGGCGATGACCGCCGCGGCCAGCACGAGCAGCGTGCGGCGCACCGCGGTGTCGTCGAGGCCGAACAGCGGGCACAGCGCCAGGAGCGCCAGCGTCGCGGTGAGCACGCCGATCCACATCACCGGGGACATCTGGCGGTCGTCGGCCTCGGACTTCGCCGCCTGCCGCATGGCCTCGGCGTGGCCGATCGTGCGCAGCGCGTCGGTGACGAACGCCTTCTGCGCCTCCGTCGCCGGCTGCAGCCCGGCGATGACGCCGGTGAGGTGGTCGAGGTCGGCGATGCGGCGCGGGTCCGGGTCGGCGTTCAGGTGCGCGGGCCAGCCGGCGATGATGTCGCGCTCGTACCGCACGATCTCCGCCCGGACGGAGCGCTGCACGTCGGCGCCGAAGACCGCGCTGCCCGGCACGAGCGGGGTCAGCGCGACGGCCTCCTCGCGGGCGGTGTCCTGCGCGTCCTTGTAGCCTTCCCACAGCGACACCACGCACAGCCCGATGACGATCGCGTAGGCGACGCCGACGGTGGCGACGATGACGCCGGTGACCTCGTTGTGGCGCTTGAGCCGGCGGTGCGGCAGGTGCCGGTGCACGGAGGTGTCGAAGGCGAGCGTGAGGCCGGGCAGCCCGGCGATGAGCAGGACTCCGACGAGCCACGCGGGGGCGTCCCGCACGAGCCACAATTCCACGCGATCACACGGTAATGGGCCCCGGGTGCGGCCGGCCCGGAACGCGCGATCCGGTCACTCGCGGTGATCATCTTGCTACGGTCGGCGCCATGAGCTCGCAGGCGCTGGACACCGCCCTGACCCTCGAACCCGGACGAGCGCATCCGTTCGGGGCCCGATGCGACGCCGAGGGCGTGAACTTCGCACTCTTCTCGGAGCATGCCACCGGGGTCGAACTGCTGCTGTTCGACTCGTACGACGCCGAGCGGCCCGCGCACACGCTCCGGCTCGACCCGCTGACCAACCGGAGCTTCGCGACCTGGCACGGCTACGTGCGCGGGCTGCGGGCGCCGGCCTTCTACGCCTTCCGCGTGACCGGCCCCGAGGGCGGCGGCAACCGCTTCGACCCGCAGAAGGCGCTCGTCGATCCCTACGCCAAGGGCGTCTCCCGCGCCCGCTGGGACCGCGACGCGGCCTGCCGCCCGGGCGACAACACCGCGAGCTCGCTGCGCTCGGTGGTCATCGACGTGGACGCGTACGACTGGCGCGGCGACCGCCCCCTGAACCGCCCGCTCGCCGACCAGGTGATCTACGAGCTGCACGTCGGGGGCTTCACGCGCTCGCCGAGCGCCGCGGTGGCGCACCCGGGCACGTTCGCCGGCGTGGTGGAGAAGATCCCGCACCTGCGCCGGCTCGGGGTCACCGCGGTCGAGCTGATGCCGGTCGCGGACTTCGATGACACGGGCCGCAACTTCTGGGGGTACAGCACCGCGGCGTTCTTCGCCCCTCACGCGCGGTACTGCCGCAACCCCGAAGGCGGCGAGCACCTCGACGAGTTCCGGGACATGGTGCGGGCCCTGCACGCGGCCGGCATCGAGGTGATCCTCGACGTGGTGTTCAACCACACCGACGAGGGCAACCACCTCGGCCCGCTGTTCGCCTTCGCCGGCCTGGACAACGCGAACTACTACCACCTCGACCCGGCCGACCCGCGGTACTACGCCGACTACTCCGGCTGCGGCAACAGCCTCATGGCCAACCACCCCATCGTCACCAAGCTCATCCAGGACTGCCTCGAGTTCTGGGTGCGCGACATGCACGTGGACGGGTTCCGCTTCGACGAGGCCGCGGTGCTCACCCGCGGGGCCGGCGGCGCCGTGCTCGACGAGCCGCCCGCGGTCTGGCAGATCGAGCTGTCCGAGACCCTCGCCGACACGAAGATCATCGCGGAGGCGTGGGACGCGGCCGGCGCCTACGAGGTCGGGCGCTACCCGGGCTACCGCTGGGCGGAGTGGAACGGCCGCTTCCGCGACACCATGCGCCGGTTCGTGCGCGGCGACGCCGGGCTCGTGGGCGAGGTCGCCGACCGGCTCGGGGGCAGCGCCTCGCTGTACCAGGCCCGCGGGCACGCCCCGTCCAACTCCGTCAACTTCGTCACCTGCCACGACGGCTTCACCCTCGCGGACCTGGTCTCCTACGGCCACAAGCACAACGAGGCCAACGGCGAGGGCAACCGCGACGGCAACGACGACAACATGAGCTGGAACTGCGGCGCGGAGGGACCGACCGACGACCCCGGCGTGCTGGCGCTGCGTGAACAGCAGATGAAGAACCTGGCGACCCTGCTCATGCTGTCCCGCGGGGTGCCGATGATGCTCGCGGGCGACGAGTTCGCCCGCACCCAGCAGGGCAACAACAACGCGTACTGCCAGGACAACCCGATCGGCTGGGTCAACTGGCACCTGGCCGGGAGCAACGCCGGACTGCTGCGCTTCTGGCGCGGCCTCATCGCCTTCCGGGACCGCCACGCGACCCTGCGCGCCGCCGAGTTCTACACGCCGGACGAGGCGGCCTGGCACGGCACCGACCTCGGCGCCCCGAACTGGTCCGATCCGCAGGCCCGGGCGCTGGCGTGCACCGTCCGCGGCCGCGCGGGCGGGCCCGACCTGCACGTCATGATGAACATGTACTGGGAGCCGCTGGACTTCCAGATCCCCGTCGACGGCCGCCGCTGGGTGCGGGCCATCGACACCGCCCTGCCCGCGGGTGACGACCTGCGCGACGAGGGCGCCGAACCGGCCGTCGCCGGTCCGCAGTACACCCTGCACGGCCGCAGCATCGCCGTGCTCCTGTCCCACGCGTAAGAGGAGCCACCCCGTGCCCAACGCCATCGACTTCACGTTCTCCGATCTCATCGCGGGCTACGTCATCAGCTACGACGACACCAGCCGCACCATCGAGCTGAACACCTCCGACGGGCGCCCGTACCGGATCACGCTCACCGACACCACGACGGCCGAGATGGTGCGC
Organism: Dactylosporangium sp. NPDC000244; assembly: GCF_040300725.1. Taxonomy (NCBI): domain Bacteria; kingdom Bacillati; phylum Actinomycetota; class Actinomycetes; order Micromonosporales; family Micromonosporaceae; genus Dactylosporangium; species Dactylosporangium sp. NPDC000244. The sequence goes on along the minus strand of NZ_JBEPEH010000042.1, from coordinate 78,065 downwards.
AACCTCGGTGACGGCTACCTCGACGCCACGGCCCAGCTCGGGAAGATGCTGCAGCACGGGCGCCTGGTGCACATCTACGGGATCTTCTACCCGCAGCAGGAGCACACGGCGTTCGAGGCCAAGCACGTGCTCATGTTCGGCAAGGAGCCCGACGAGTTCCGGTTCGAGGCGCCCGGCTGGTGGGTCGACCAGATCGCGCGGATCGCCGACTTCTACCTCGACGAGGAGTTCGGCCCGGGCGCGACCGCGTTCGACTACCGCGCCTACCGCACCGACCTGTCGATGGAGGGCGCGAAGACCGGGGTCGCGCGCCAGGAGACCGACACCGTCTCGCGGCTCGTCTACGGGCTGGCCACCGCGCACCTCATGACGGGGCGGGAGCGGTACCTGCGGGCGGCGGTCGCGGGCGCCAACTACATGATCGACAACCTGTGCAGCATCGACCGGAGCCAGCAGATCGCGTACTGGTACCACGCGCTCGTCATCAACCCCGACGGCACCGAGCGCAAGGTCTTCGCCTCCGAGTCCGGCGACGACTTCGACGCGATCCCGTGCTACGAGCAGATCTACGCCCTCGCCGGCATCACGCAGGTGTACCGCATCACCGGCGACCCGCGCCTGCGCGAGATCATCGACCTGACCGTGAACCTGTTCCAGCACTACTTCAAGGACCCCGAGCGAGGCGGGTACTACTCGCACATCGACCCGGTCACGTTCGACCCGCACAGCCCGTCCCTCGACGACGGCACCCGCACCAACGCCGACCGCAAGAACTGGAACTCGATCGGCGACCACATCCCGGCGTACCTCATCAACCTCTACCTGGCCACGGGGGAGCGCCGCTACGCCGACGAGCTCGCCGAGCTGTGCGACATCATCACCGCGCACTTCCAGGACTACGACAGCAGCCCGTTCGTGCAGGAGAAGTTCCACGGCGACTGGAGCCACGACCGCGAGTACGGCCAGCAGCTCGACCGGGCCATCGTCGGGCACAACCTGAAGATCGCGTGGAACCTGACCCGGGTCAACAACCTGCGCCCGAACGCCGACTGGGTCGCCTTCGCCCGGCGCATCGCCGACCTCATGCCCGCCGTCGGCATGGACCGCCAGCGCGGCGGCTGGTACGACATGGTCGAGCGGCACACCGCGCCCGGCGAAAACGTCCACCGGCTCGTCTGGCACGACCGCAAGGCCTGGTGGCAGCAGGAGCAGGGCATCCTCGCCTACCAGATCCTCGACGCGGTCTTCGCGCACCCGTTCTACAGCAAGTACGCCCGGGAGAGCTCCGCCTTCTACAACGGCTGGATGCTCGACACCACGGCCGGCGGCGTGTACTTCAACGTGCTCGCCAACGGCAACCCGTTCATGCTCGGCGGGGAGCGCAGCAAGGGCTCGCACTCGATGGCGATGTACCACAGCGCCGAGCTGTGCTACCTCTCCGCCGTCTACCAGAACCTGGAGACCGAGGGCCAGCCGCTGGAGCTGTACTTCGCGCCGCGGCCGGGCGCGTTCGGCGGGACCCTGCGCGTCGCGCCCGACCTGCTGCCGCCCAGGGCGGTGCGCATCGCGCAGGTGTGGGTCGACGGCCACGAGCACGCCGACTTCGACGCCGGCGCGATGACGGTGAACCTGCCGCACAGCACCGAGCCGCAGACGGTGCGCGTGCGCCTGACCGGCCGGACGGTCGCGTTCAGCGCCGACACGCTGCGCATCGGCGACGGTACCGCGAAGATCAGTCTCGCCGGGTCCCTCACCCCGCCGCGAATGGAGGTGCTGCGCTCGGCCCTGGACGGCGCGCTCGACCACGGCTGCCGGCGGCTCGAGCTCGACGCGGCCGAGCTGGTGTACCTCGACCCGGAGGCGACCCGCTACCTCGCGATGCTCAAGCAGCAGCGCGAGGTCGAGCTGCGCGTCACCGGCGCGGCCGGGCAGGTCGAGCGGGAGCTGCGCGACAGCCGGCTCGACCAGGAGCTTGTCCGGTGAGGCTCGCCGGCCACCGCATCGCGGTCCTCATCGAGAGCGACTTCTACGAGCACGAGATCTGGTACTACTCCTACCGCTTCCCGGAGGAGGGTGCGGAGGTGCACTTCCTCAGCCGCCTGTGGGGCCGGCCGCGGCTGACGTTCACCGGGCACGAGTACAAGGCGCCGTTCGTGTGCGAACGGTCCTTCGAGGACCTCGACGACGCGGCGCTGCGCGGCTACTCGGCGGTCATCGTGCCCAGCGCGTTCGTCTCCGACCGGCTGCGCTACAGCGAGGACCTGCACGACCTGCCACCGGCGACGCGCTTCCTGCAGCGGGCCTTCGCCGAGCCCACGATCGTCAAGGGCGTCATCTGCCACGGCCTGTGGCTGCTCTCGCGGACCCCGGAGCTCGTCCGTGGCCGCGAGGTGACGTGCCATCCCAACCTGTACGGCGACGTGCTCAACATGGGCGCGCGCTACGTCGACCGGGACGTCGTCGTCGACGGCGACCTCGTCACCGGGCGCACCGGCGCACAGGCCGGCCTCTTCGCCCGGGCCGTCATCGACCGGGTCGCGGCCGCGGTCCCGGCGCCGGTGTGAGGGGGAGGATCATGACCAAGCAAGCGGCGGAGCGGCTCATCGAACCGTTCTACGACCTGTTCCGCAGCAAGCGGCGGGACTGGGACGCCGGGTTCGCCGTCCTGGCCGACGACTGGCGCTCGTACTACACCAACGGGCGCTACCGCACCAAGGCCGAGACGCGGCCGTACATCGAGGGCCTCTTCGACCTGGTGCCCGACATCAACGTGGAGATCCTCCACCTCAGCGCCGACGGCGTCTACATCGCCGTGCGCAGCGAGCTGTCGGGCACCCCGGCCGGCGACTTCATGGTCCCGCACACCGGGCGCTCGTTCAGCATCATGACCATCGACGTGCACGAGATCGGCGACGACGGGCGGCTGTCGGTCCTGCACCACCTCGAGGACTGGGGCGCCGCGATCCGCCAGTTGCAGGGTTCGGACTCGTCGCAGGAGGAACAGTGAGAATTCTCGTCATCGCCTCGAACTACGGCGTGTGGGCCGAGGAGCTGCAGGGTCCCTGGGACGCGCTCAAGGAGGCCGGGCACGACCTCACGCTGGCCACCTATCTCGGCAAGACCCCGCTGCCCGGCGTCATCAGCATGGACCCGCAGTTCGTCGACCCGATGCAGAAGGTGAAGATGAACCCGCCGGAGCTGCTGGCGCGGGTCAACCAGATCCTCGACACGGGCGAGTGGGCGGACCCGATCCGCACCCGCGACGCCGACATGGGCGACTACGACGCGCTCGTCATCGTCGGCGGGGCCGGGTCCGCGCTGGACGTCGCCGGCAACGGGCTCGTGCACCGGCTCGTGCTCGACGCGTACCGGTCCGGCAAGACGATCGGCGCGCTCTGCTACGCCGTCGCCGCGCTCGCCTTCACCCGGGACCCGGACGACGGCATGCGCTCCGTGATCCACGGCCGGCACGTCACCGCGCACCCGCACGCCTGGGACTTCGTCGAGGATCTGGAGTACGACGTGGTCCGCGCGACCCCGGACAACCCGCGGCTGCAGCTCAAGACGAGCGGGTTCGTGTTCCCGTTGCAGTACATGGTGCAGGACGCGGTCGGCCCGGACGGGACGGTCGCCTCGGACCCGAGGACCTCCCGCGAGCACCCCAGCGTCGTGCACGACCATCCCTTCGTCACCGGGCTCTCGGTCGAGTCGGCGCAGGCGTTCGGCGCCAAGCTCGTCGAGGTCCTGGCCAGGAATCCGGTGAGCGCCCATGCCTGAGCTACCCGATCCGTCGACGTCGTCCTTCGTGCGCGACAACCTCACGGTCCACACGTTCACGGCGCCCGACGAGTTCCTCGCCAACTCGACCCATGTGCTCGAGACCGCCGGCGCGCTGGTGGTCATCGACGGGCAGTTCGTCGCGCCCTACGCGATCGCCTTCCGGCGCTTCGTGGACGCGCTGAACAAGCCGATCCGCAAGCTGTACCTCAGCCACGCCCACGTCGACCACTGGTTCGGCCTCAGCACCGCCTTCCCCGACGTGCCCGTCTGGGCCGCCGAGGCGACGATCGAGGAGCTACGCCACACCGGGGAGGCGCAGCGGGCGGAGCGGCAGGCGCAGTACGGCCCGTTCGTCCCCGACGCCGTCGTGATGCCGCAGCACGTGGCCGAGCCCGGCTTCGACACCGTCGACGGGGTCGACTACCGCATCGACGTCGTGCGCGACGCCGAGTGCTCGGCCCAGCTGGTGCTGACCCTGCCCGGGCACGGCGTCACGATCGCGCAGGACCTCGTCTACAGCGGCACGCACGTGTACGTCACCCGCGCCGCCGCCAACACCGTCGCGCTACTGCGGGTCATGGCCACGTCCGGCTCCGACGTGTTCCTCGCCGGGCACGGCCCCGTCGCCGACGCCGCCGAGGTGCTGCACAACGCCGACTACCTCGCCTTCGCCGAGCAGCGCCTGGCCCACGACGACCCGGCCGCCTTCCGCGAGGCGCTGGTGGCCGCCTACCCGCAGCGGCGCTGCCCGCAGCTGCTGGACATCTTCATCCCGCGCCTGTTCGAGTCGTCCACCGTGGAGGTCAACCCGTGAGCAAGAACGTGCTGTGCGTCGTGTCCGAGCACGGGTTCTGGGCGCAGGAGCTGCTGCTGCCCGTCGACCGGCTCGAGGCGGCCGGGATCAGCGTGCACTTCGCCACCCCGACCGGCGCGCAGCCGCTGCCGGACGGCGGGAGCCTCGACAGCTCCTATGTGGACCCGCCGCTCGGCCGGCCGGTCACCTCGCCCGAGATGGGGGAGCGGGCCCGGACCACGGACTGGGAGACGTACTTCAAGGACCGCCAGAGCCTCGCCGAGCTACTGCCCGTCCGGCCGTACCTGAGCTCGGGAAGCTACATCGCGGCGATGGAGGAGTACTACGACCGGAGGCAGGCGGCCTGGGACGCGATCGTGCCCCGCTACGACGCCCTGCTCCTCGTCGGCGGCAGCGGCCCCATCGTCGACATGGTGAACAACCCGCGCGTGCACGACCTCGTGCTCGGCTTCCACGCGGCCGGCAAGCTCATCGCCGCCGAGTGCTACGCGGTGACCTGCCTGGCCATGGCCCGCGAGCTCGACGACCGGCGCCCGATCATCGAGGGGCGGCACGTCACCGGGCACACCATGGAGTACGACTACACCGCGGGCTGGGCCGTGAGCGCCAACGGGGCGCCGCTGGTGTTCGAGGCGCCGCCGTTCTCGCTGGAGTACATCCTGCGCGACGCGGTCGGGCCGCACGGGCGCTTCCACGGCAACGTCGGGCACCGGCTCTCCGTGATCCTCGACCACCCGTTCCTGACCAGCCGCTCGGTGGGCGAGAGCGACCTGTGCGGCTCCGTGATGGTGCGGGCGCTGACGGAGGACCTGCGGGTGTACGGCTTCGCCGATGCTCTCGTCTGAGCGCTCCCTCGCCGCGGCGCTTTCGTCTGAGCGCTCCCTGAGCGCGGCGCTTTCGTCTGAGCGCTCCCTGAGCGCGGTGCTTTCGTCTGAGCGCTCCCTGAGCGCTCTGAAGGCGCTGGAGCTGCTCGGCGCCCGCACGCCGCACCCCGACCAGGTGCGGGCCGAGGTGCTCGCGCTGTGGCCGGCCGGGGGTCCGGTGCTGGCCCTGGCCGGGGCGGTGCTGCGGCTGAACATGGTCGGCGGGGCCGGGGACATGCTGGGCCCGACCCTCACGGAGATGGCCTCGCGGGCGGCGACCCGCGAGGAGCACTTCATGACGATCGCGGTCGCCGACGAGTGCTCCTGGCCGGACAGATCCACAGTGGACGGCTCGATCGCGTTCTTCCGGGCCATGGAGCGCGAGGACGGCACCTTCGGCCCGGACCCGCTCGACAACGCCATCGCCGCGAGCGCCCTGCTGCGCATCGGGTGCTCGCTGCGTGATCCGTCCACTGTGGGCAAGCTGCTGCTGGATGCGCTCGATGGCGATCTCTGGCTGCGGTACTGCGCGATGCGGGCCCTGTCCCTGCTGCGCATGACCCCGATGCCGGTCGCCGTGCCCGTCGACGACGGCATGTCCGCCGACGAGCTCTACCAGCGGCTCAGCATCACCGAATGGCTGACCGGCCCCGTCTTCGCCGCGGCCCGGGCCGGCGACCTCGACGCCCTCGCCCGCCACCTGCGCGGCGGCGGCGACCCGGACCTGCGCGACCCGCGGGGCTGGACGCTGCTGTGCGCGGCGGCGGTGCGCGGGCAGGCCGCCGCGGTCCGGATGCTGCTGGACGCCGGCGCCGACCCCGGCGTGCGGGTCGCCGACGCCGACGCGCTGCCGGTCTTCTGGGCCGCCCAGCACGGCGACCTCGCCACCGTGCGGGCGCTGCTGGAGCGCCACCCCGAGCACGTCCACGCCACCAGCGCGGTCAACGGCCACACCGTGCTGCTGCAGGCGGTCTTCTTCGGCAGCGCCCGGCACCGCGACCTCGTCGCCTGGCTGCTCGAGACCTTCGATCCCGCGGCGCTGCTCGTGGCCTGCAACGTCCGCGGCTACACGGCCCGCACGATGGCCCAGCTGTGGCACAACGAGCCCATCCTGGCCCTGCTGCCCGACCTGCCGCTCGCCGAGGAGCAGGCCGCCTACCGCGCCCGGCTCCTCGCCTCGATCGCCGGCGAGCCGGACCCGCCCCTCGACGCGCTCGTCGCCGCCCTCGCCGACCCGCGCGACGAGGCCCGCATCGCCGCCTGCCTCGCGGCGCCCGGCCTCGACCTGAACCGCCAGGGCGGCCCGCTCGGCCAGACCCCGATCATCGCCGCGGTCACCGGCACCGACCCCGACGAGGAGACCGCCGCCGCCCGGCTGCGCGTGGTGCGCGACCTGCTGGCCCGCGGCGCGGACCCCGATCGGCCCGAGCGGCACCCGATGGCCGTCGACGCCGTCATCCGGGCCGCCGTACTCAACCACTTCGCCTGCCTGCGGGCGATCGCCGAGCACATGCCGCCGCTCGCCTTCGCCGCCGCCCTCAACGAGCGTCCGGCGATCAACGGCCAGACGGCCCTGGACGACACCGTGCACCGCGCGCTCACCGCCCCGCCGTCCACCGTGGACAGCCACCTCGAGCAGATCCGCTGGGCCGTCGCGCACGGGGCCCGCGCCGACATCCCCGACCACACCGGCGTCACCCCGCTCGGCCGGGCCACGGCGGCGCTCGCCGACCCGGTGCTCAAGCCGCACGCGGCCGCCGTCCTCGCCGCCCTCAGCGCACCCGCCGATCCGTCTCGGGGTGCTCACTCAGGGTAATCGGGTCGGCGGGGCGGCGGTCGGGTCCGATAGCATCGATGTGTGCCGAGACACGGGGAGGTCGGCATGACATCACCCATCGATCCAGCGCATCTGATTCCAGAACCGCCCGGACCGCAGCCGCCGCCGGGTTTTGTTCCGTCGGCCTTCGGCGCGGCGCGCTACTGTGCGTTGTCGCGGCCGAGCCCGGGCTGGTGACCAAGGTCCAGGCCTACGCCCGCACCCGGCTCACCGCCGGCGGGTTCGCCCGCGCGGAGCGCAGACCCGAGCCGGTCGACGCGTCGTCGCGGGGCGGCGTATAGGTTGGCGGAGGTCGTACGGGACCGAACGATGCCTCCACGCGCGGCGCGGCCCGAACCGTGCACATCCGGGACGGGTGCCGCGCGCCGCGCCGGGTATGGGGGCACGAGCCGTGCGGGGTTCCGTGTCGGCGCGGGAGCATGAGGGCTTCGGAGGGCACATGTCGTACCGCTGGGAGATCTGGACCGACGGGCCGTCTCGGTTATCGACGGCGGCCGAGGGGGCCGGCCGCCTGCTCGAGACCATGCGCGCCCTGGCCGCCGTGTTCCCGGGGGAGGCCGACACCGTGCGGATGACCGCCGGCGGCGGCCAGCTGCCCGTGGCGGACGACGCGACCGCCGAGGGGCTGCGGGAAGCCCTCGCCGCCAGCGGCAACACCGGCGTCGAGGTCCTCGGGCTCGGCCGCGGGCGGCTCTGGATCACGTGGCGCGACCCCGATCCGGGGCGGGCCGGGGCGCGGGCGGAGCTGCGGATCGGGACCAAGCCGCTGATGAACCCGGCCCTGGAGGAGCGGCTGCCCGGCGTCGCCGCGCTCGTCGCCGAGGCCGGGCGGATCTGGGCGGCCGACTACGCCTGGATCGACCTCGTGCACGTGCGGCAGGACTGGAACCACTGGCGCCGCGGGCTGCCGGTGTTCTCCCTGGCGACCTGGCTGCGGGACACGGCCGCGCGGGTGGACACCGCCGGGCTCGACGTAGACACCACCGACGTCGGCGGCGGGCGGCTCGTCACGCTGCGGGTGCCGCCGGCCGCGGTCGGCAACGACGAGGACGGGGCGGTGAGCGGCGGGCGGGCCCTGGTCCGCGCCCTGGCCGCCCGGACGGTGCTGGCCGACGGGCGCCGGCTGCTCGAGGCCAACCCCGCCCTCGCCGACTGAGCACCGGCACACGCCACCGCCGCCCGTCCGTCGCTGCCAAATCGCTGCCGCTCGTCCGCCCGTCCGCCGCCCGACTGCCCGGTGGTCGCCGCTCGTCTGCCGCCACTCGTCCGCCGTTCGGCCGCCGCCACTCGTCCCCGCCGCCGCGGTCCGGCCGCCGTCGCTGTCCGTCTGACGCGCCGGGCCATCGCAACTGGTTCGCCGCGGTCCGGCCGCCGTCGCTGTCCGTCCGACGGGCCCGGCCATCGCAACTCGTTCGCCGCCGTCCGCCGTCCGCCGTCCGCCGTCCGCCGTCCGCCGTCCGCCGTCCGCCGTCCGCCGGGGTCGGGGAGTGCCGACGCCGCTTCGGAAGCCGGCGCGGGGCCCGGCGCGGACCCGCGTTCGCGTGCCGAGCGGTGCGGTGCCGCGCGGCGGCGTGTGCGCCACGGCGCCGGCAACGGTCGTACCGCACCTGCGCGGCGCGATCGGCCCCGCCGTGGTCGCGGACCGTATCGGCGCCCTGCCGTGCGAGTGATTTCCGGCGCACCCTATCCTGAGACCATGGTCGATATATGGGTCAGCCTTGTCTGAGGTGTCGGCCGCGTGCATCTCGTGTGTGGACACGATCGTCGCCATCGTGCGCAAGGTCACCCCGCCCGAGGCCGTCCGCTCGGTGCTGCTGGCCGAGGTCGACGACCACTACACCGGCGCGCGCATGGAGTTTCACTCGGCGACCGGGCCGCTGGACAGCAGCGGCTGGGTGGCGTTCGCCGATCCGTGGACCGACGAGCTGAGCGACACGCTGCTCGCGCTGCGCGCCGCGATGGTCGCCCGGGGCAGCCCGTCGCGGTTCGGCCTGACCTTCACGGTCGAGGGGGACGGGGGGTTCGACGTCAGCGTGACGTACGAGATGCCTCCGGATCTTCCGTGGATCCACTGACCGGTGCGGCGAAGAACGCGGCGAGCGGCTCCACGATCGAGTCCGGCGCCCGGTTGATGCCGTCGTGCCCGCTGCGCGCGACGGGCAGCACGCGCGCGTGCGGCAGGGCGTCGGCGAGGGCCGCGTTGAGCTGGACGTAGTAGGGCGGGCCGGCGGCCCCGTAGGCCAGCAGCACCTCGGCCCGCACCGCGGCCCAGCGCGTGGCCGGCCCGCCGGCGAGGCGGATCTGGTTCGACTCGTCGAGCGTCGTGGCCAGCAGCCCGCCCATCATCCGCCCGATCGAGGTGCGCAGGAACAGCCGGCAGATCGCGATCTGCATCCCCAGCGGCAGCCGGGACGTCCCCGAGTGCGTGTTGATCCCGGCGCTGGTGAGCGCCATGGCCCGCGCGGTCTGCCCGGCCCGGGCCGCGGCCATCGCCGCGTCGAGCCATGCGGCCGGGAACATGCCGTCGATGTTGACGGCGGCGTCGTAGAGCGCGAGCCGCCGGATGGGCAGCCGGAGCGCGGCCTGAAGCGCGATGAACCCGCCGGAGCTGTGCCCGATGACGTTGCCCGCCCCCGTATGTGCGAGCACCGCCCCGAGGTCGTCGATGTCCTGCTCGAACGTGTAGGGCTCCCGGCGCGGCCCGGCGTCCTCCCGCCCGCGCCGGTTGTAGCGGTGCACGGTGAACCGGTCGGCGAGCTTGTTCGCCAGCCGCTGGTAGATCCCGATCGTGACCCCGCCGCCGTGCACCACGACGATGCCGGGCCCGCTGCCAACACTGTGCACCACGATGTCCGCCCCGTCGGGCGCGACGATCCGCTGCTCCATGCCTCCCCCTCGCGTACGGCAACTGCGAACGATGTTAGCAGTTTAGCGGGCCGCGAGACCAGGGCCGCCGGGCCGGTGCCCGGCCCGGCGGGCATGACGGGTCAGCGGATGACGCGGCAGACCAGGGCGTCCGACGCGCCGCGGGACGCGCTCATCACCACGTCCGGCGTCAGGTACTTGCACGCCAGGTACGGGTCGCCGCTGCCCACGTACTGCAGCGGGCTCGAGCCCGTGTAGCAGCGCAGCCCGCTGCTCTCGTAGAAGCCGATCCATGCCGTGGAGTAGCGCGAGTGGCAGTAGTCGCCGATGGACAGCGGGCCGAAGGGGATGTCGACGGTGGCGGCCTGCGCGGGGGCGGCGAAGGCGACGGTGGCGGCGCCCGCGAGGACGGTGCCGGCGGCGAGGGTCAGGAGACGGCGCATCTTCATGGCGGGAATTCTCGGCAGAACAAGTGGCACCCATCAATGGCTGCCGAGCCGTCATATGCAAAAGAGGAGCACATATCGCTCCTCCATTCTTAACGTATACCGCAGGTGGGGGCTTGCGGCAAGGCCCCGGTCGGGGCGCAGAATCGGCGGTCTCGTGCCAATAAGGGGGAATTCGCGCATGACCGAAGTGTTCGCGCTGTCCGAGCCGGCCAAGGACGATCCGGCGCTCGTCGCCGCCGACGAGAAGCACTTCGCGGCCATCGCCGCGCGGCTCGGGCAGGTGACCGCGGAGCTCGAGGCGCGGCTCGACGCCGAGCGCCGGGCGCCCGGAGGGATCGGGCAGGCCGCGATGGACCGGGACCAAGAGGTGTACCGCCTGACCGCCCGCCTGCGCACCCTGCGCCGCTACAGCCTGGACCTGTGCCTGGGCCGGATGGTCGCCGAGGACGGCGGCGAGCCGGTCTACGTCGGCCGGCTCGGGCTCACCGGCGCCGACGGCGGGCGGCTCCTGCTCGACTGGCGCTCGCCGGCCGCGGAGCCGTTCTTCGGCGCGACCCACGCCAACCCGATGGGCCTGGCGAGCCGCCGCCGGTACCGCTGGACCCGCGGCCGCATCACCGACTACTGGGACGAGGTGTTCACCGCCGCCGGGCTCGAGGGCCACGCCGCGCTCGACGACCAGTCCGCGTTCATCGCGAGCCTCGGCGGCGACCGCTCGGCCCGGATGCGCGACGTGCTCGGCACCATCCAGGCCGACCAGGACGCCATCATCCGGGCCGGCTCCGGCGGGGCCCTCGTCGTCGACGGCGGGCCGGGCACCGGCAAGACCGTCGTCGCGCTGCACCGCACCGCCTACCTGCTCTACGCCGACCCGCGGCTCGGGCACCGCCGCGGCGGCGTGCTCTTCGTCGGGCCGCATCAGCCGTACCTCGCGTACGTCTCCGATGTGCTGCCGAGCCTCGGCGAGGAGGGGGTGCAGACGTGCACGGTGCGCGACCTCGTGGCCGAGGGCGAGGCGGCCGCGGCCGAGCCGGACCCGCGGGTGGCCCGGCTCAAGTCCTCGGCGCGGATGGTCCACGCGATCGAGGAGGCGGTGCGCTTCTACGAGCGGCCGCCCACCAAGCCGACGCTCGTGGCGACCGAGGACGCCGACCTGCGCGTCACCGCCGAGGACTGGGCCGAGGCGTTCCTGGCGGCGGAGCCGGGCATCCCGCACAACGAGGCCCGCGACCTGGTCTGGGCCGAGCTCGTCGAGATCCTGGCCGACCGGCACGAGGCCGACCCGCGGGAGCTGCGCCGCAACCGGGACCTGGGCTCGGCGTTCGGCCGCGCGTGGCCCCTGCTGGAGGCGGCGGACCTGGTCGGGGACCTTTATTCGGTACCGGCCTATCTGCGCAAATGCGCGCCGTGGCTGAGCGACGAGGAGGTACGGCTGCTGCGGCGATCGGAACCGTCGGCGTGGACGGTCTCGGACCTGCCGCTGCTCGACGCCGCCCGGCAGCGCCTCGGCGACCCGGACGCGGTGCGGCGCCGGCACCGGCAGTCCGCGGAGGCGGCCGTCGAGCGGGAGCGCATGCGCGAGGTCGTGGACGACATCGTGGCCGTCGCCGACGACGAGTACGGTGCCGGGCTGGTCTCGATGCTGCGCGTCGAGGACTTCCACGATGCCCTCGTCGACGAGGCGGCGCTCACGCGGGTGGACCCGGACTCGCTGGCCGGCCCGTTCGCGCACATCGTGGTCGACGAGGCCCAGGAGCTCACCGACGCCGAGTGGCAGATGCTGCTGCTGCGCTGCCCGTCGCGCAGCTTCACCATCGTGGGGGACCGGGCCCAGGCGCGGCACGGGTTCACCGAGTCGTGGCGGGAACGGCTCGAGCGGGCCGGGTTCGACCGGATCGAGCTCGCGTCGCTGACCGTCAACTACCGCACGCCGGCCGAGATCATGGCCGAGGCGGAGCCGGTGATCCGGGCCGCGCTGCCCGACGCGAACGTGCCGGTGTCGATCCGCCAGGGCGGGGTGCCGGTCGCGTACGGTACCGCGGCCGAACTGCCGTCCATCGTGGACGAGTGGCTCGCCGGGCACGCCGGGGGCGAGGGCGTCGCGTGCGTCATCGGCGCCCCGGGGTTCCCGGGCACGGACCGGGTGCGCTCGCTCACCCCGGAGCTGTCCAAGGGGCTCGAGTTCGACCTGGTCGTGCTCGTCGACCCGCAGGCGTTCGGCGAGGGCGTCGAGGGGGCGGTCGACCGGTACGTCGCGATGACCCGCGCCACCCAGCGGCTCGTCATCCTGACGAGCTGAGCGGCTGCGCCCCGAGCGCCAGCACCAGGCCGTCGTCGTGGTGCTTGACGTCCTCGGGCCAGTCCAGGTCCGCGGACGCGACGAGCTCGGCGCAGGCCCGGTCGGACCAGTGCAGCACCCCGCGGATCGGCAGGCAGCCGGTGAGCCGTCCGGTCCGCGGGTCCTCGGCCATCGGCCAGCCCCGGGTGCGCAGGTGCGCCGCGACCGTCGCGGCGATCTCGTCCGGGGACTGGCCGGTCTCGCTCCAGAACTCGATCAGCTCGGTGCACACGCCGGTGCCGGTCCGGCAGTCGACGTCGACCCGCCGGTCTTGCAGGGCCGCGGGGAACGGCACCAGGTCGTTGCGGTCGATGTCCACGTCACCGGAGCCGGGGCGCTGCCCGCCGGGGCCGCCCGCGACGATCCCGGCCAGGCACAGCAGCACGACGGCGCCGCCCGCGCCCGCGAGCAGGACCGTCTTGCGCCGCTCGGGATCGGCCGCGACCACCCGGGCGGCGAACGCGGCGATCCAGGCGACGAGGGCCAGCGCGAGGTACGGCAGCAGCCAGTCGGTCTGCGGCGGGCGCAGCGAGTCCGGGCGCTCGGTGGAGAACAGGACGAGTCCGGCGAACGCCACCAGCAGTGCCCCGGTCACGGCCGCCCCCGAGCGCCACGCCGGGGCGATGAGCGCGGCGATGATCGGCGGCACCACGAGGAACAATGCGGTGGTGAACCACTCGCCGACGGGCCCGGCGGTGAACCAGGCGGTCCACAGCGCGGTGGCGAGCGAGACGGCGGCGGCGCCCCGGCGCCAGTGACGAGCGAGCACGGCGCATTGGATCACCCGGCCCGGGGCGACGCCAGAGGAATTTGGTGCCGGAAGAAATTCGGGCCCGGCGTGCAACCCGGTGGAGGGCCGCGACCGTGAGTAGCGCATGACGGATCGGGACACGGCATTCGCCGAGTACTTCGCCGCGCGGTCGGACGCGATGCGCGGCACGGCGTTTCTGCTGTGCGGCGACTGGCACCGGGCCGAGGACCTCACCCAGACGGCGTTCACGAAGCTGTACCTCGCCTGGAACCGGGTCTCGCGGCACGAGGTGCTCGACGGGTACCTGCGGCGCACGCTCGTGCGCACGTACCTCGACGAGCGGCGGCTCGGCTGGTGGCGGCGCGTGCGCACCAGCGACACGCCGCCGGAGCCGCCGACCGTGGACACCGGGCCCGAGGAGCGGGTCGCGGTGCTGGCCGCCCTGAGCGCGGTACCGGCCCGGCAGCGCGCCGTGCTGATCCTGCGCTACTGGGAGGACCTCTCCGTCGAGGAGACCGCCGAGCTGCTCGGCTGCTCGGCGGGCACGGTCAAGAGCCAGGCGGCCCGGGGACTGCAGACCCTGCGCGCCCGGCTGAGCCCGACGTTCACCACCGACTGACCACCGCTGCGACGAAAGAGCGCGAACATCATGGACGAACTGGAGTTCCGGGCCTCGCTGCGCGACGCCCTCGACCACACCACCGCGCCGCCGAGCATGCCGCCGGGCGGTGCCCTGCAGGCCGGCCGCCGCGCGGCCCGGCGCCGCACGCTCGCCACCGGGGCCGCCGGGGCCGGCGTGCTCGCCATCGTCACCGCGCTCGGCCTGGTGGTGGCCACCGCCGGCTCGGGCGCCCAGCAGGCCGCCGGCCCCGGCGCCCCGAGCCCCGTCCCGCTGGCCAGCGGCAACGGCCCCAGCGCGAACGGCACCCCCAGCCCGGTGCCGATCGGGATCGGCGGGGAGACCAAGCCCGTCTGGCCCACCGGCGTGGACGGCTCGCCGCAGGGCGACCGCACCGCCCGGGCCGGCCGCAAGGCCGACGCCGCGAAGGCCCTCGCCGCGCACGTGATCTCGCTGGTGCCGGCCGGCTACACCGCCGTTCCCGACGCGCCGATGAACATCGTGCAGGCCCAGTTCGAGGACAAGGTCGGCGGCCAGGACCGCTGGAGCTACCTGGTCACCCTGGAGATCCGCAAGGGCGCCACCGCCGGGCAGCTGATCGTGGAGGTGTACGAGCCGGGCCTGCGCCCCGGCGCCGGCCTGTGCGACCTGATCTTCTGGTCCGCGCCGGGCACCTGCACGACCGTGCAGTCCGGCGGCCAGACCGTCGCGCTGTCGACCGGCAGCAAGACCGACGACCGGCTCGACAAGTGGTCGACGTACCGCTACCCCGACGGCACGACCGTCTACGTCGCGCAGTCCCGGCAGGGCAACTTCACGCCGGAGAACACCGCCCCGCCGCTGACCGACCTGCCCTTCGACGACCAGCGGCTCGCCGCGCTCGCCCTGGACCAGGCCTTCCACATCGTCGCCTGAGCGCCCGCACCGGAGGCGGCACCCGGGTCGCCCGGCCCGGGTGCCGCCGCCGTATCGTGCCGCCCATGACCGAACCCGTGCAGACCCGCGGCGAGCAGCGCACCGAGCTGCTGGCCGTCGACACCAACCACGACGGCGTCAACGACGTCCTCGCCATCGACACCGACGGCAACGGCAAGGCCGACCTGTTCCAGCTCGACAGCGACGGCGACGGCCAGGTGAACGTCACCATGGTCGACCTGGACGAGGACGGCGTCATGGACACGAAGGTCGACGGCGACGGCGGGCACCCGCTGCCGTAGCCGGTCGCGCCACCCGACCGAGGGCCGCCCCCCGCCGCACCGGAGGCGGCCACCACCTCGGAATCGCCCTCGGCTCCGCGCCGCCGCGCGGCGGCCTTCCCGCCCTGTCGGCCTCGATCGCCTTCGCTTATGTGTTCACACGCAAGTACCGGTTGGCCCGGGCTCGACGTGTACCTGGGGGAGTTCGGCGTTGACGGCCTCCCAGGAGATGTCGCCGGCCGGTAGGTGCCGCGCGTTGGCGCGCGCGGCTGCCGCGGCGACGCGCAGCGACTCCGCTACGTCCACGGCGGTCCCGCGCAGCCGGTGCGCGGCGAAGCCGGCGAGAAACGCGTCGCCGCTGCCGACCGGCAGCGCGCCGGCGATCGGCTCGTGCGTCACGGCGAGCCGGGTGCCGTCGTCGCCGAGGTACCGGGCCCCGGAGGAGCCATCGGTCACCACGACGGCATGAGCCCCCATCGACCGGAGCGCGGCCAGCGGATCGGCCGCACCGTGCGTCGCGGCCGCCGCCTCGTGCGCGTTCACCTTGACCAGCGCCGGCCCGCGCCGCACCGCCTCAATCAGCGCCGGGCCGTCGGAGTCGACGACGACGGCCACCTTCCGGGCCGCCGCGAGATCCACGATCTGGGCCAGCGCGTCGACCGGCAGTCCCGGGGGCACCCGCCCGGACACCGCGACCAGGTCGCCCGGCTCGAGCGCGGTGATCTCGCCGGCCAGCACGTCGCGCAGGACGGGCCAGACGGTCGGCGGTACGGGCGGGACCGGCTCGTACACCTCGGTCAGCACGCCGGCGTCGTCGAGCAGGCACAGGCACTGCCGGGTCTCGGCGCCGCTGTCGACGAACCGCACGTCCAGTTCGCCGGCGAGCGCCCGTACCGTGCGGCCGGTCTCGCCACCGACCAGGGACACCGACCGGACCCGCACGCCGAGCCCGGCCGCCGCGCGGGCCGCGTTGAGGCCCTTGCCTCCGGCCTGGACCAGGATCTCGCGGGGCCGGTTGATCGCGCCGAGCCGCGTCTGCGGCAGCCACGCGTACCGGTCCAGTGACGTCGCCAGGCCGACGACGAGCAGGCGGCTCACCCGGCGAGCAGGGCGGGGTCGGGCACCACGGTCATCGGACCCTCGGTGCGGATCGCGGCGGCGGCGACGCGGACACCGGCCCGGGCCGCCGCGACCGGGTCGGCGCCGGCGAGGGCCGCGGCGATGAAGCCCGCCGCGAATGCGTCGCCCGCCCCGTCGGTGTCGACCGGCTCCCCGGCCAGGGCGGGGACGTGGGTCGTGCCGGAGGCCCCGGCCACCGATGCGCCGCCCGCCCCGTATGTCGTGCATACGGTCGCGCCGGCCGCGACGAGGGCCCCGGCGTCGACGCCGAGCGCCTCCAACTCGCCTTCGCTGGGCAGCAGCACGTGCGCGAGCCGCAGCGCGTCGACGAGCGCCGCCCGCGAGGCGGGGTCGAGCGCCTCCGGTCGCACGTTGGGGTCGACGGAGATCCGCGCGCCGGCCGCGTGGGCCCGGGCCAGGGCCGTCAGCGCGGTGCTGGCCAGCGGCTCGCCGAAGATCAGCGCCGAGCCGGACAGGTGCAACCAGGCCGCCCGCTCTGGCAGATCGGCGAGGTCCGCGACGGTGACCCGGGCGGCGGCCGTGCCCGCCACCCGGAAGTCGAACTCGCGGTGCTCGCCACGGTACGTGATGTAGGCCGTGGCGGTCGGCGCGTCGTCGCTGACCGCCAGCCGGTCGATGGCGACGTGGCCGGCCGCGAGGCCGTCGGCCATCACCTTGCCCAGAGGGTCGCGGCCGACGCCGCCGACGAAGCTCACCGGCACGCCGAGCCGCCCGGCCACGTACGCGGCGATCGCCGGCGAGCCGCTGGCCCACGGCCCGGTGTAGGGCGCGTCCGAGTCGGCCGTGACGTCGCGCTGGTACGCGACGATGGCCTCGCCCACGATCAGCAGCATGGGTTCATCCTCAACGCCCGGCCGTGTCCGTGTCCACGGGGTGGCCGCCGTGCACGATCGTCCGCAGCCCGGCCAGGACGGCCTCGGGGCGCTCGGCGCGGAACACCCGGCGGCCGAACATCACGCCCGCGGCGCCGGCGGCCATCGAGTCGGCGGCGAGCCGCATCGTGTCGCTCTCGTCGTCGCCGCCGGGGCCGCCGGCGACCAGGATCGGTGCGTAGCAGCTCTCCGCGACCGGCGCGAACGCCTCGACTGAGCCGTTCCAGACCGCCTTGACCAGGTCGGCGCCGATGTCGGCGGAGATCCGGCAGTACAGCGAGAGAACATCGGTCCCGAGCGCCTCGGCGCCCTCCGCCTCGAGCGCCGAGCGCGGCTCGATGATCACCGCGACGCCGACCCGCGCCGCGTCCCGGACGATGCGGGCGTTGCGCTCGATCTCGGCGCGTTCCAGCCGGCTGTCGCGCTGGCCGATGTAGAGGTATGTCATGACGGCGTCGACCCCGGCGGCGGCGACCTCGTCGAGCGTCGCCAGCTGGGCGAGCACGCCCTCGCTGCGCCCGTCCTGGCCCGGTGTGTAGATACGGCGGCCGTGATTCTTCCAGTCGAGATGGAGCACGAGGGCCGGCCGGTCACGGCCGACGAAGGTGTCCTCGACCAGCGGGAGCATGCCCGGCGTCACCATCACGCCGTCGGCGGTGGCGAGCCTGGCGAACACCGACTCGATCTCGCCGCGGGTCCGCAGCCCGGCCGGCGGCCCGCTCATCACGCCGTGCGAGGCGGCCACGACGATTGCCTTGCCGGTGCTCGGGTCCAGCAGCCGGCCGAGCCTGATCCTCTTGCCCGTACGGGAATCCATGTCTTGCCTCTCTTGAGTGGCCCGGGCGGCTCCGGCCGCCCGGGCAGGGTGCTCACGCCGCGGGGCAGGTGAAGCTGTAGAGGTACTTCTGCACCTCGGGCGAGTTGAGGTTGTCCTTGGTCGCCACGACCGCGCCGGTCGAGATCTTCTTGGTGACGGGCTTGCCGGTGAGCGCGTTGATCGCCTGTTCGCCGGCGCTCACACCTTCGTCGTACGGCTTGAGCACGACCTGCGCCGCGACCTCACCGTCCTGGATCTGCTTGACGCCGGGCGGGTTGGCGTCGAAGCCGACGATGGTGACGTTGTTGTCCTTTCTCGCCCGCAGCGCCGCGACCGCGCCCTCGGTGTTGAACGCGGCGGTGGAGAAGATGCCGACCAGGTCGGGGTGCGCGGCGACGGTCGAGGAGACGATCGAGGACGCGGTCTGCACGCTGTTGTTGGAGTACTGCTGGCCGAGGTCCTTGAGCGCGGGCGTGGCCTTGAGGCCCTCGGCGAAGCCCTTGAACCGGTCGTCCGTGGTGGTGACCCCGGCCGAGAGGTTCACCGTGAGCACCGAGCCGGACTTGCCGCCGAGCAGTTCGATCAGCTTCGCGGCGGCGGTCTTGCCGGCCTCGATGTTGTCGGAGCTGACCTCCGCCTCGGCGATCGACGGGTCCTCCAGCGTGGTGTCGACCAGGACCACCTTGATGCCCTGCGTGGTGGCCTGCTTGAGCGGCGCGTAGAGGGCCTTGCTGTCGGTCGGCGCGATGATGATGACGTCCGGCTTCTTGGCGATGACCGCCTGCAGGATCGGGATCTGGTCGGTCGGGCTGAACGTCTTGGGCGCCTGCACGTCGACGGTGGAGCCGGTGGCCTTGGCCGCGGCCTGGACGCCGCAGGCGACTGAACCGTAGTAGGCGTCGTTGGCGACGCCGGGGATCAGCGCGATCTTGAAGGCGCCGGTCTTGCCGTCGCCGCCGCCGTTGCCGGAGTCGGCTCCGCAGGCGGCCAGGGAGGTCAGGAGCAGTGCAGCGGCGGCGGTTGCGCTCCATCGAAGCATACGCATAGGGGTGTCCTTTCGACCGAGGGGCTAGCGTTTGGTGCGGGAGCGGCGGCGGAGTTGGTCGAGGTAGACCGCGACGACCAGCACGACGCCGACGGTGAAGTCCCGCCAGAAAGAGTTGAGGCCGACGATGACCAGGCCGTTGGCGAGGACGGCGGGGATCATGGTGCCGACCAGGGTTCCCCACATCGTGCCGATGCCGCCGAAGAGGCTGGTGCCGCCGATGACGACCGCGGCGATCACCGCGAGGTTGTCGGTGCTGTGCCCACTGAGCGTGGTGGAGCCGAACTCGGCGTAGCTCATGATTCCGGCGAGGCCGGACAGCAGGCCGGCCAGGGCGTAGACGCTGATGAGGTGGCGGTCGACGTTGATGCCGGCGCGGCGGGCGGCCTCGAGGTTCGAGCCGATCGCGTAGGTGCGCCGGCCGTACCGCGTGAAGGCGAGGACGCCGCCGCCGGCCAGTGCCACGAGCAGCGCCACGATGACCAGCCAGGGCAGCCCGAGGAGCCGGCCGACGCCGAGGGTGTCGATGAGCTCGTTGGGGATGTCCTTGAGATCGTTGCCGTCCGCGACGATCTGGGCCAGGCCCTGCGCGGCGCCGAACGAGCCGAGGGTGGCGATCAGCGGCGGTACCCGCAGCTTGGTGATGACGATGCCGTTGATCGCGCCCCAGAGCGCGCCGGCGAACAGCGAGACGGCGATGCCGGCGATGCTCGCGGCCCAGCCGTGCGGGCCCATCGCGACCATGACCTTGCCCGCGATGACGCCGGAGAAGACGAGCACCGAGCCGACCGACAGGTCGACGCCGCCGGCGACCAGGACGAATGTCGCGCCGGCCGCCATCACGATCAGCAGGGACGCGTTGATCAGCACGTTGATGAGGTTGGCGCTGGTCAGGAACGCGCCCGGGTTGAGAGCGCCGAAGATGACCACGATGACCAGCAGGATCGCGGTGATGTCCGTGGCCGAGCCGAGCAGCAGCCGGCGGCCGCGGCCGCGGACCGGCGATCCGGCCGGCGCCTCGGTTGTGGTGCCCGTCGTGGTCATGCTGCGTCCTCGCTCGTGAAGGCGCCGGTCATCGCGGCGACGACCTGCTGCTCGTTGGTGTCCCTGGTGACGAGCCGCGCGACGCGCCGCCCGAGCCGGAGCACCTCGATGCGGTCGGAGACGGCCATCACGTCGGGCAGGCTGTGGCTGATCAGCACCACGCCTCGGCCGGAGTCGCGGACCTGGCGGATCAGGTCGAGCACGGCGCGGGTCTGCGGCACCCCGAGCGCCGCCGTCGGCTCGTCCATGAGCACCAGCTGGTCGGCCCACGTGACCGCCCGGGCCACCGCGACGCTCTGCTGCTGACCCCCGGAAAGCGTGGCAACGGGCGCCGCCGGGTCCTTGATGTTCACCTTGAGCTCGGCGAGCACCTCGCGGGTCCGGTCGGCCATGCGGCGCTTGGCGAGCACGCCGAGCCGGCCGAGCACCCCCCGGGCGAGCTCTTCGCGGCCGAGGAAGAGGTTGGCCGCGGTGTCCAGGTCCGGGGCCAGCGCGAGGTCCTGGTACACGGTCTCGATGCCGAGGCCGTGGATCTGGCTCGGTGTGAGCCCGGCGATGGACCGGCCGCGGAACAAGATCTCGCCCTCGTCGGGTGCGTGCACGCCGCAGATCGTCTTGACCAGCGTGCTCTTGCCGGCCCCGTTGTCTCCCATCAGCGCCACCACCTCGCCCGCGTTCACCGAGAAGCTGGCGCCGCGCAGGGCCTCCACGGCGCCGAACCGTTTCCTGATCCCGCGTGCCTCGAGCAGTGGGGTTGCTGTCACCGCTTCTCACCTTCCCGTCTGGGAGCCGGGCCGTCGGACCATCGGCGAAAATTCAGAAATCTGTTTGTTGAGCCGAGGCTAGGAGCGATGATCGGAGCGTGTCAAGCACGAGATTGCACCTCGCCCAGTCCTTGACAGTTCAGTTTTTTGAGGATTGAGTGAGCGCATGTCCGACCCATCGAGCCACCCCCTTTCCCCAGTGATCGACGCGCTGCGCCGGTCACTCGGCCCCGACGCGGTCCGCATCGACGACGCCGATCTCGATGCCCGCAGCCACGACACCTGGCCGGTCGCGACGGTCTGGGCGAAGCTCGGCCGCCATCCGTACCGGCCGGACGCCGTGGTGCTCGCCCGCGGCCTGTCCGACGTCGTCGAGACGCTGCGCATCGCCGCCGCGACCGGCACACCGGTCACCGCGTGGGGCCTGGGGTCCTCGGTGACCGGCCAGCCGCTGCCGGTGCGCGGCGGCATCGTGCTGGATCTGTCCGGGTACGTCACCGAGCCGGAGCTCAACGAGACCGACCGGACGGTGACGGTCGCAGCCGGGCTGCGCGGCAGCGACCTCGAGGCCTGGCTCAACGAGCGCGGCCGCACCCTGAACCACTTCCCGCAGTCGCTCGGCCGCTCCACCGTCGGCGGCTGGGTCGCCACCCGTGCCACCGGCCAGTTCTCCTCCCGCTACGGCGGCATCGAGCAGCTGCTCGTGGGCTGTCAGGTGGTGCTCGCCGACGGGACCGTCGCGGACCTCGGCCAGCGCCCGCGCTCCGCCACCGGGCCCGATCTCAAGCAGCTCTTCATCGGCTCCGAGGGCACCCTGGGCATCGTCACCCGGGTCACGCTCAAGGTGTACGCGCTGCCCGAGCACCGGATCGTCGAGGCGTTCACGCTGCCGGACGTCGAGGCCGGGCTGGCGGCAATGCGACACGTCAGCCAGGCGGGCCTTCGGCCGTTCCTGGTCCGTTTCTACGATCGGGACGAGGCGGCACACGCGGTGCCCGGCATGCCGGCCCCCGGACCGGTATTGTTCCTTGGGCATGAAGGCATGACCGCCGTCGCCGTCGCCGAGCACGCCGCTGCTACGACGATCGTCGAGTCGCTGGGAGGGACGAGCATGGGGGCGGCACCGGTCAACGCCTGGCTCGAGCGCCGCTTCGACTTCTCCACCGTGGAGCGCCTGCTCGCCGAGCACGGCGGATACGCGGAGACGGTCGAGGTGGCCAACGTCTGGAGTCGTCTCGCGCCGATGTACGCCGAACTGAAGCACGAGCTGGCGCCACTGGCCGGCGAGGTCCTCGGGCACTTCTCCCACGTCTACGAGCAGGGATCGTCGCTGTACGTCATCCTGCTCGGCCGTGCGCCCGACGACGAGACCGCGCTGAGCCGGCTGCAGGAGATCTGGGCGCGCGCCATGAAGGTCGTCGTCGCCCACGACGGCGAAATCTCCCACCACCACGGCGGTGGCCTGGCCCGTCAGGCCTGGGTCGAGGAGTCGCTCGGCACCGGCTTCCCGGTGCTGCGCAGGCTGAAGGAGAGCCTCGACCGCGCGCAGCTGCTCAACCCCGGCAAACTCGGATTCGGACCGCGGCCTTGACGTCCTCGAAACCCGACGTCCGCGCCTACGTCGCCCGGTTACTGCTGACCCGGGAGGTCGGCCAGCGCATCCCGACCGTGCAGGAGATGCAGGCCAGCACCGGCGCCGGCACCGGCACCGTGGTCAAGGCGCTGCGCACCCTGCAGGACACCGGTGCGGTCACACTGACCGCCCGCGGACACCAGGGCACCGTCGTGGTCAGCCGCGACGTCGGGCAGCTGTGGAACACGGCCGGGCTCGGCAACTTCCGCATGGTCCTGCCGCCGCAGGGGCCGCTGGAGCAACAGGGCATCCTCGACGTCCTCCAGGACGCCCTGCACGCGGTGGGCGTCTCCGTCGTCGTCAGCTTCCGGCCCGGCGCGCTCACCCGGCTCGAGGACGTCTACCACGAGCGGGTCCACGCCACCGTCACGTCGGCCGGCGCGCTGGCCCGGCACCGGGAGAACCTGCCAGGCCTGACCGGCCTCGACCTCGGCCCGGGGACCTTCTACTCCAACGGCTCGCTCGTCGTCGTCGAGCACGCCACCCGCGCGCCGCGCACACCGCTGCGGGTGGGCATCGACCGCAACTCGTACGACCACCAGCGGCTCAGCGAGGCCGAGTTCCGCGATCGGCAGCCCGAATACGTCGAGTGCCCGTTCGTCCTCGCACCGGCGGCCGTCCTGGCCGGCGACGTGGACGCAGCCGTCTGGCACTCCATGCCGACGGTGATCCCGCCGGAGCTCGCTGGGCTGCGGCTCGGCCCGCTCGCCACGACGGCCGGCCGTGAGGTGGTCCGCCAGATCTCACCCGCGGCGATCGTGACCCGCGGCCTCGACCCCGGCGTCAACGCCCTGCTCCGCCACGTGCGGCCGCCCGACGTCGCCGCCAGGCAGAACAAGATGCTCAAGGCCGCCGCGAGCGACGGCTACCTCGGAAGCTTGCGCCTGCACTGAACGCTCCGCGAGCCAGATGAAGGTGGCCGACTCAGCCGGACTACCGGCATGCGCGTGGATCTCGTTGAAGGTCACCCGGGAATTGGCCGACGTGGAGGGGTGCCGGCCGCACGACGTCGTCGCCCTCGGCGTCGCCCCGGGCGGCACCACGCGCAGCATGCAACTGGCCGTCACGGTCACGGCCGCCGGTGCGAGCGGCACCACGACGCTCGCCACCACCGGTCGCGACCGCAGCGGGCCGCTCGCCACCGCGCTGCTGGCGATCGCCCTCGGTGTCCCGCTGCGCCTCGGCCGCCCGGGCCGCCCGAGGACCTGACGGCGCCGGGCCGAGCGCCCGCTACGCGGACAGGGTGAGGTTCTGGAACGTGGCGGTGCCGTTGTAGGTGTTCACGCCCACGGAGCCCGAGCCGTACGTGCCGTCCGAGGCGTCGATCACCTTGGTGCCGTTGAGGTACACGGCGATGCTCGGCCCGCGGGCGACGACCTTGAGGTGGTACGTGCGGCCCTCCAGGATCGGGGTCGCGGAGACGGCGATGTCGCGCCCGGGGCGCCACAGCTTCACCAGGCCGCCGGTGTCGATGTTCGCGGTGTAGTGCTGGGTGCCGTCGGCGCTCGCGCGGAAGGTCAGGGCCGCGGCCACGCCGTTGACGACGCGCACGTCGCCCTCGTAGGTCAGGTCCGCGGCCGCCGAGGCGCTGAGGTAGAACGCGTCGCCGGCCGCGTTGCCCTTCAGGCCGGTGCCCGGCACGGTCCAGGTGCCCGCGGCCGGGTGCCAGGGGCCGGCCAGGTTGGTGCGCAGGCCCACGCCGTTCAGGGTCGGGCCGGCCAGGACCGCGGTGCCGTGGAAGACGTTCAGGCCCAGGCGCCCCGAGGTGTACGTCGTGTCCGTGGCGTCGATCACGGGACCGGCGCCGTGGTCGAGGTACACGCGGATCCGCGAACCCGTCGTCACGACCTTGAGGTGGTAGAAGCGGCCCGTCGCGATCGGGGTCGCGTAGGTGGCGATCTCGCGGCCCGGGCGCCATAGCTTGACCACGCCGGTGGTGTCGATGTTCGCGGTGTAGTGCTGGGTGCCGTCGGCGCTGGCGCGGAACGTCAGGGCGGCGGCGGTTCCGCTGACGATCTTGACGTCGCCCTCGTAGGTGAAGTCGGCGGCGGTCGTACCGCTGAGGTAGAACGCGTCGCCCGTCGCGGTGCCCTGTTTGCCGCCGGCGGTGTCGGTCCACGTGCCGCCGGCGGCGCTCCAGGGACCGGCCAGGTTGCTGTCCAGTGTGGACTCGGCGGTGCCCCAGGCCTTGCCCAGGCGGTAGAACTGCAGGGACACCAGGTTCACGGTGCCGCCCTCGGCGTACACCTGGATGCCCTGGCTTGTTGACGCGGAGTTGAAGCCGACGTTGTCGCTGACCGAGAGCCGGCCGTCGTTGCCGAACACCTCCAGCTGCCCGCGGTCGACCAGCACGCGCATCTTGACCCGGCCGTTCACGGGCGCCAGGGCCCGGCCGTACAACGTCTGCGCCGCCCGGTCGTAGCCGACGGACCGGTCGTAGGAGCCGTCGGCGCGGGTGTGCAGCCGCAGGCCGAACGCGCTCGCGGTGGCGCCGTTGACGTCGAACTCGGCGGTCACCTCGTACGTGTCCGCGGTCGCGACCGCGAGCGGGCTGCCCGCGCCGACGGCCCGGTTCGCGTAGGACACTCCGCCGGAGCGCAGGGTGGAGATCTCGCCGATCGGGTTGCGGGTCAGGCGCACGCCCTCGGGGAACGTCCTGAGCGCCAGCTCCGCCGGGAAGGTCTGGTCGCCGGTCCAGGTGCTGCCGTGGTTGCCGGGCTGCCAGCTCATCTGGATGCGCCGCCCGTCGGGGACCCCGGTGAAGGTCTGCCCCGCGTAGAACGTGCCGTCGGCGGTGTTCGCGCCCATGTCCATCCGCTGCGGCGACGACCAGTCGGAGCGGAACGTCGTGCCGTCGAAGCTGCCGATGACGTACTCGCCCGAGGCGTCGGTGAGCACCCATTTCTGGTTCGCCGGGTTCCCGTCCACGGCCAGCGGGAACATGTCCGGGCACTCGAAGAACCAGCCGGCCGGGAAGCGGCTCGCGAAGGTCCAGTCGAGCAGGTTCGCCGAGGTGTAGAACGAGGCGCCATTGCCCCCGCCGTCGGTATTGCCCCTGCCGTCGTTCCAGACGACCATCACCCACCGGTTCGAGGCGGCGTGCCAGAACACGTGCGGGTCGCGGCTCGTCCCGCTCGGCACGGCGACCTTGCGCCCGTGGTCGAAGCTCTGGAACGTCCTGGCGCCGTCGGTGCTGTAGTGCACGGTGACGCCGTTGGTGCCCGCGAACACGAGGATCGGGTCGTCGTCGCCGCTCTTGAGCCCGGTGACGTTCGCGGTGTCGACGACACCGTTGCCGGACCACAGGTCGCCGGGGTGCACGCCGGGCTCGAGGGCGATCGGGCGCTGGGTCCAGTGGACCATGTCGGGGCTCGTGGCGTGGCCCCAGTGCATGGTGTCCCAGGCCAGGCCGTGCGGGTTGTGCTGGAAGAACAGGTGGTAGGTGCCGCGGTAGTAGACCATGCCGTTCGGGTCGTTCATCCAGCCGGCGCGCGGGCTGAAGTGGTACTGGCCGCGCAGCGGCTCGTCGTACGCGGTGGCCGGATAGGGGAACTCGGGATAGTCGGCGACGGTGCCGGCGGAGGCGGCGGCGGGCGGCAGCGCGACGAGCGCGGCCACGGCCAGCAGCAGCCCGGCGGCACAGGACAGCAGGCGTCTTCTCATGATGGCCCTCCCGGTGGCGGCCGGAATCGCGAACCGCGCTTTGACAACGTTGTCAAAACCGGCCCGCTGGAGCCGCGGTCATAAGCCGCGGACTGGGACGTCAACGTTGTCAGTCTTCGCCTTACTGCGACGGCGGTCAATATGTTTGGCGCGAAGAGCGGCCGGCCCGCCCCCGGCGCCGGCGGCTGGGCGCCCGCGGGACGGCCTCGGGACGGCCCCGGGACAGCGCTGCGTAACTTTCATGGCGCTCGTCATCGGGCCCGGAAGCGCTTCGACTGGGAGAGCCGTTGTCAGCCATCGATGGATCTCCAAAGTCCCGGGGGCCGCCCCGCGGGGGGCTTGATCGACATTTCCGGGTCCGGCGATTCGTGGCAGCATCCTCAGCCACGTGGAGCCCTCACGTGGGGAGACGGGCGTTCTGGCGAAAGCTGATCTTCCGAGGGCTCCACGCCGCCACCCCTCCCGGGCGTCCCGGCGGATCTTTCCGGCGTAAGTTTCAGGCCCGCTACCAGGCACTTACGAGGTAAACGCGGTCCTCGCCGACGATCACCTTGACGCGGTCCCGGGACGGTACGGACGGTAATCGCACCTCGATTCCGACCCGTCAATGTTAGGAGAGTCGATGAGGCGCAAGATCGCCCTCATATCGGCCGCCGCCGTCGTGGCGACCGCCGGTACCGTCGTGGTCGCCAATCAGGCGTTCGCGGCAGCCGGGTGTTCGGCCAAGTACACGATCGTGGGCTCATGGCCGGGCGGGTTCCAGGCCCAGGTCGACGTCACCAACCTCGGTGACGCGCTCACCAGCTGGAACGTCGGCTGGGACTTCGGCAACAGCTCGCAGACGATCACCCAGATCTGGAACGCCAACAAGACCCAGTCCGGTGTGCACGTCAACGCCACCAGCCTGAGCTACAACGGGAGCGTCGCCACCAACGGCGTGATCTCGTTCGGCTTCACGGGTGCGTGGAGCGGCAGCAACCCGGCCGGGACCAACTTCACGGTCAACGGCACCGCCTGCACGGGCGGCACCACCGGCGGCCCGTCGTCGCAGTCGCCGTCCCCGTCGACCTCGCCGTCGAACCCCAGCGGCATCCCGAGCGTGACGCTGACCAGCCCGACCACCGGCTCGACGTTCACCGCGCCGGCCACGGTCAGCCTGGCCGCCAACGCGAGCGTCACCGGCAGCACCATCAGCAAGGTCGAGTTCTACAACGGCACGACGCTGCTGGGCACCGACACCAGCGCGCCGTACACCTACAGCTGGACGAACGTCGCGGCCGGCAACTACACGGTGAGCGCGAAGGCGTACACCGCGGCCAACCAGACCGCCACCAGCTCCTCGGCGGCGATCAGCGTGACCACCGGGGGCGGCAACAACGGCACCCACGTGGACAACCCCTACGTGGGCGCCAAGGTCTACGTGAACCCGGACTGGTCGGCCAAGGCCGCCGCGGAGTCCGGCGGCAGCCGGATCTCCAACCAGCCCACCGGTGTCTGGCTGGACTCCATCGCCGCCATCACGGCGCCGGCGGGCTCGGGCTACACCACCAGCATGGCCAAGCACCTGGACAACGCGATCGCCCAGGGCGCGACGGCGGCGCAGTTCGTGATCTACGACCTGCCCGGCCGTGACTGCGCGGCGCTGGCCTCCAACGGCGAGCTCGGCCCGACCGAGATCGACCGCTACAAGACCGAGTACATCGACCCGATCGCCGCGATCGAGGCGAACCCGAAGTACGCGGGCATCCGCATCATCAACATCATCGAGATCGACTCGCTGCCGAACCTCGTGACCAACGCGGACGGCCAGGCCGGTGCCACGGCGGCCTGCGCGACGATGAAGGCCAACGGCAACTACGTGACGGGCATCCAGTACGCCCTGAGCAAGCTGCACGCCGCGGGCACGAACACCTACAACTACATCGACGCCGCGCACCACGGCTGGATCGGCTGGGACAGCAACTTCAACCCCTCGGCCGCGCTGTTCGCCAGCACCGCCAAGGGTGCTGTCGGTGGCGTCGCCACGGTCGACGGCTTCATCACCAACACGGCGAACTACTCGGCCCTGTCCGAGCCGTGGGTGCAGCCGACGACCACGGTCGGCGGCCAGAACATCCGCCAGTCGAAGTGGGTGGACTGGAACCAGTACACCGACGAGCTGACCTTCGCGCAGGCCTTCCGCAACCAGCTGGTCTCGCAGGGCTTCAACTCGAACATCGGCATGCTGATCGACACCTCCCGCAACGGCTGGGGCGGCTCGGCCCGGCCGACCGCGGCGAGCACCTCGACCGACATCAACACCTACGTCGACGCCTCCCGCATCGACCGGCGCATCCACGCCGGTAACTGGTGCAACCAGAGCGGTGCGGGCCTCGGCGAGCGTCCGCGGGCGACTCCGGCCGCCGGCATCGACGCCTACGTGTGGATCAAGCCCCCGGGCGAGTCCGACGGCTCCAGCTCGCTGGTCCCGACCGGCCCGAACAACCCGGGTGGCAAGGGCTTCGACCGCATGTGTGACCCGACCTACACGGGTAACGGCCGCAACGGCAACAGCCTGAGCGGCGCGCTGCCGAACGCCCCGGTCTCCGGTGCGTGGTTCTCCGCGCAGTTCCAGCAGCTGATGCAGAACGCGTACCCGGCGCTCTAGCCGGCCGCGGCGTCACGAAACGCCACACGGCTCCACCGCACGTCCAGGAGGGCTCCCGGTCACCCGGGGGCCCTCCGCCCGTGTGCGGACGTTTCAGCGGGCGATCGTGCGGTACAGGGGCAGTCGTGACGTCTTTCGTGGTGGTGGCCAACCGGCTGCCGGTGGACGCGAGCCCCGGTGGCCTGGTCAGCGCCTTGCAGCCGATCGCCCGCAGCTCGGGAGGGGCCTGGGTGGGCTGGGCCGGTGAGCCCGACGATCGGCCCGAGCCGTTCGAGCACGAGGGCGTGCGCATTCACCCCGTCGAGCTCAGCGGCGACGACGTGGACCGGTACTACGAGGGGCAGTCCAACTCGACGATCTGGCCGCTGTTCCACGACAGCGTCGAGCCGCCCGTGCACCGGCGGGCCTGGCGGGTGGCGTACGAGCAGGTCAACCGGCGCTTTGCCGAGGCCGCCGCGGCCGCCTCGGCGCAGGGGGCGACGGTCTGGGTGCACGACTACCAGCTGCTGCTCGTGCCCGGGATGCTGCGCGAGCTGCGGCCCGACCTGCGCATCGGGTTCTTCCTGCACATCCCCTTCCCGCCGGTCGAGCTGTTCATGCAGCTGCCGCGGCGGGCCGAGTTCCTGCGCGGGATGCTCGGGGCGGACCTGGTGGGCTTTCAGCAGACGCTCGCCGCGCAGAACTTCCTGCGCCTCACCGCGCAGCTGCTCGGGCTGCACCCGGAGGGTGAGCGGGTGGAGTACGAGGGGCGCACGGTCACGGCCCGGGCGTTCCCGATCTCGATCGACGTGGCCGAGATCGAGACGCTGGCGGCCGACCCCGCCGTCCAGGACGATGCCCGGCGGCTGCGCAAGGACCTCGGCGGCGACCGCCGGCTGCTGCTGCTCGGCGTCGACCGGCTCGACTACACCAAGGGCATCGACCAGCGCATCGAGGCCTACGGCGAGCTGCTCGCCGACGGCACCATCACCAACGACGAGGCAGTCCTGGTGCAGGTCGCCACGCCGAGCCGGATGCGGGTCGAGCAGTACCGGCAGCTGCGCGAGCGGGTCGAGCGCGAGGTGGGCCGGATCAACGGGGAGTTCGGCGACGTCGGCCGGGTGCCGCTGCACTACCTGTTCCAGACGCGGACCCGGGCCGAGCTGGTCGCGCTCTACCTCGCCGCCGACATCATGCTCGTCACCCCGCTGCGCGACGGGATGAACCTGGTGGCCAAGGAGTACGTGGCCGCCCGCCGGGACGAGGGCGGCGCGCTGGTGCTCAGCGAGTTCACCGGCGCCCACTCGGAGCTGAGCGAGGCGTCCGGCGGCGCGTTCTCGGTGAACCCGTACGACGTCGACGACCTCAAGCGCGGCATCGCCGCGGCGATCGCGGCCGGCCCCGCGGACCTGGCCGGGCGGATGCGCCGGATGCGCGAGCAGGTGCTGGCACACGACGTCGACCGGTGGGCCCGCGCGTTCCTCGAAACGCTCGGGTGAGTCACGCCGCGCCGAGGCCGGGCGCCGGGGCTAGGGTGTTGGCGTGGCCGAGCTGACCTGCGACCTGTTCGTGAGCGCCGACGGCTACGCGGCCGGCGACAACACCGAGGCCTTCTTCGGCTACGACGGCCCGGATCTGCAGGCCTGGATCGCCTCGGCGGGCGACTACCGCATCCTCATGGGCCGCAACACCTACGAGGCCTTCCCGGGCCTGGCCGCCGCGGTCTACTCCAACACGCTCACCTCCGCCGGCTCCGCGCGGCTGCTCAGCGGCGACCTGGCCCGGGCGGTCACCGCGTTCAAGGCCGGCTCGGACGGCCCGATCCGCACCATCGGCAGCCTGCGGCTGGTGGCCGGGCTCCTGGCGGCGGGCCTGGTGGACCACCTGCGGCTGATGGTGTTCCCGGTGACCATGGGCGCCGACGGCCGCGAGCACATCGAGCTGCCCCGCGCGGGCTACGAGCTCGCCGAGTCCCGGGTCCTCGACGGCCGCCTGGTCCTGCTCGACTACCGCCCGGGAACCGCGGGAGCGCCCGCCGCGTCGTAGGGCCATGCGAAGCGCCGCCGTCCTCGCCGTCGCCCTGCTCGTGCTCGCCGCCTGCGCCCGCCCGCCGACCGCCCCGGCACCGCCGGCCGCGCCGCCCGAGATTCACCCGGCCTGGGTGGCGTGCCCGGCCGGCGAGGGCGACCCCACGGATGCGCTCGGCCTGCCCCGGCTCCCCACCGGCTTCGTCCCCGCCGAGGTGATCGTCTGCGCGGACGGCCTGCAGACCCGCGACGACGGCGGCGAGGACCAGGTGCGCCGCGAACGCCGCGGCTCCGACGTCGCCGCCCTGACCGCGGCCCTGAGCCTGCCGAGCGCGCCGCGGACCGCCGAGGCCTGCGACCTGAGCCTCGTCGGCGTGGTCTGGTTCGCGGTCCTCGACGCGCAGGGCCGCTGGCTGCGCCCGGGCGTGGCCGCGGACGCGTGCGGCAAGCCCCGCATCGAGGTGCGCGACGCGCTGGAGCACCTGACCCTGACGACGGTCCGCACAACGGTGCTGGGCGAGATGAAGTCCTCGGCCGCGGCGAAGAGCGGGTGCGAGCAGGGGTGGAGCGACATGGCCGGCGCGGTCGCGGCCGACTCGGCCCCGCCGACCGGCGCGGCGGACGCGTCACAGGGCCCGGTGCGGCTGTGCGTGTACACCGTGCCGGCGTCGGAACAGGGCAGTGGCAAGCCGGCCGGCGACTTCGCCCGGGGCGGCCTGCTGCCTGAGGCCCGCTGGACCGCCCTGCGCGCGAAGCTGCTGGCGGCCGGCCCGGCGGTGCCGTGCCCCGCGCACGCGAGCCGCTTCGCGCTGTTCCGCGCCCCGGACGGCGTCGGCGGCGAGGTGTACGCCGAGCTGGACGGCTGTCACCGCCTCCTGTTCACGACGCCGTCGGGCACGGCCCTGCGCCAGGGCAGTGCCGCGCTGGCCGCGGAGATCGACCAGTCGCTCTGACCGCGGCTGTCCGTTCGGTGGTGCCGTTCCGGTGGCCTCGCGATTACCGTCGGTTCCGGTGACGCGGCTGGATGGGGGTTCGGGGCGTGGGACTGCTGCTGGAGGCCGTGACCGTGACGGGCCGGTCGCGGTGGCGGTGGCTACTGTCCGACGAGGCGACCCGCACCCCGCTGGCCGACCACACGGTGAGCTTCGAGGAGCGGGACGGCCGCGAGGTCGAGGCGTTCCGGGACCTGCCGCGCTTCCTGCGATGGAACGCGGAGCCCGACCGGCGGGTCGAGTCGGAGGCGGCGCTCGTCGACCGGCTGGGCGCGTGGATCGGCGAGCGTGTCCTCGGACCGTCGATCGCGGCCCGGATCCTCGCCGCGGCGCCGGTGACCGTGCGGGTGCGCGTGCCGGCCGAGGCCGACTTCCTGGTGTACGCGCCGCTGGAGCTGGCGCACGTGGGTGGTGTGCCACTGGCCCGGCGCGGTGACGTGAGCCTGGTCTTCGACGTCGGCGGCCCGCCGGTCGCTCGTGCGGCCGGGGCGGATCGGCTGCGGATGGTGGCGGTGTTCAGCCTGCCGACGCAGAGCACGGCGCTGGCGCTGCGGCGGGAGCGGTACGAGCTGGTGCAGCAGGTGCGGGCCCTGGCGGCGCGGTCGCGGCGGATGGTCGAGCTGGAGGTGCTGCAGTACGGGGTGACCCGGGAACTGCTCGAGCGGCGGGTGGCCGCGGGTGGCGGCCCGGACGTGGTGCACCTGTCCGGGCACGGCGGCTCCGGGATGGTGCTGCTCGAAACGGCGGACGGGGGCGCCGACCCGGTGGAGGCCGGGGAGCTGGTGAAGGTTCTGGCCGCGGCGCGGGGCCGGCTGCGGCTGGTCGTGCTGTCCGCCTGCCAGTCGGCCGCGGCGTCGACGGCGGAGACCCTGCGATGGCTGCGGCTGGACGAGGCGGCCGACGCGGCGCAGGCGACGGCGGACGCGGAGGCGGACGGGGCCGAGGTGGTGACGGGCCTGGCGCGGATGGTGGCCAGCCGGGTCGGGTGTGCGGTGGTGGCGATGCGGTATCCGGTGGTGGACGACTTCGCGATCGCCTTGACGTCGTCGTTGTACGAGGGCCTGTTCGACCTGGATCTCGCGGTGGACGCGGCGCTGCGGCGGGCGCTGCCGGTGGCGGCGGGTGCGCAGGCGTCCCCGGCGCGGCCGGCGCTGTCGATCGCGACCCCGACGCTGCTCGGCCCGGCCGGCGGACTGCTCCTGGCGCCGCCGCGTGGCCGCCCGCCGCTCGATCCGGCCGAGGTGCGGATGGCGGCGTTCCCGGACGAGCCGGCCCGGTTCGTCGGCCGCACGGGCCCGATGGCGCGGGCCAGCCGGTCGCTGGCCAGCGACAGCGACCGCGGCGGGGTGCTGTTCCACGGGATGGCCGGCGGGGGCAAGACGTGGTGCGCGCTGGAGGTGGCGTACCGGCATCAGGATCGTTTCGACCAGCCGGTGTGGTGGCGGGCGCCGCTGCGGGACGAGGAGTGGCCCACCGCCCTGACCAGCCTCGCCCTGGCACTGGAAAACCAGCTGGCCGAGCGCGGGTTCGCGATGGTGGACAAGGTCGGCACCGCGGACGGCCTGGCCCGGTTCCTGCCCCAGCTGCGGGCACTGCTGCGCACCAACGGGCTCCTGGTGGTCCTGGACAACCTCGAGACGTTGCTGACCCCGGACGGTGGGTGGCGGGACCCGCGCTGGGCCGACCTGATGGAGGTGCTGTCCGGGCACGGCGGCCTCTCGCGGCTGGTGCTGACCAGCCGCGTCGTGCCCGCGGGACTGTCCGGGATGCTGGTGGAGCCGGTGCACGCCCTGTCCCGCGACGAGACGGTGCTGCTGGCCCGGGAGCTGCCGAACCTGCGGCGGCTGCTGCACGCCGAGCCCGGCCCGGAACGCGCGAGCCCGGTCCAGGTCGACGCGGACCGCGGCCGGGTCCGCCGGGTGCTGCAACTGGTCCAGGGCCATCCCAAGCTGCTGGAGCTGGCGGACCGCGCGGCGGCGGACGAGGCGACGCTGGCCGCGCACCTGGAGGCGGCCGAGGACGCCGCCGGAGGGCAGCCGCTCGCGGCGTTCTTCGCCCGGGGCGAGTCCACCCTGAACGACAGCGGCTTCACGCGGGTGCTCGCCTCGTGGACCACCAGCGCCATGCAGACCCTGCCCGACGACGCCCGGTTGCTCCTGCAGCTGCTGGCCGGCATGGAAGAGGACGACCGGCTGCTGATCCTGGCCGACCTCGCGTGGGCCGGGCTGCATCAGGTGCTGGGGCTGGCCGGCCCCGGCGAGGACTTCGGCGCCGCGGCGGCCCCGCTGCTGGCCGCGGCGCTGGTCGAGCAGCGCGAGCTCGCCCCGCCCCCGGGCGGGGCCGACCGGGTGGGGTGGCGATACGGGCTGCATCCCGGTGTCGCGGAGACGGTGCGGGCGCTGACCCCGGACGGGGTCCGCACCGCCGTCGACACCGTGCTCTCCGGCTTCTGGACCGGGCTGATCCGCGCGCAGATCGGGCGGGAGGGCGGCGAGGACACCGCGACCGTGGTGCGGGCCGGGCTCGCCGCCGCCCCGTACCTGCTCCGGCTCGCCGACTGGGACACCGCCGCCTGGGTGGTGGAGCTGGCCCTGATGCGCGACGAGACGGCGGGTGTCGCGCAGGTGGCGGTCGCCTACCTGCGCCGCGTCGCGGACGCCACCGGGGCACCGGACGACATCGCCACGCTGGGCCGCGCGACCGGCCGCATCGACGCCGCGGCCGGTGAGCGGCTGGTGCGGGCCGGGCTGGAGCGGGCGGTCGCGGCCGAGGACCATCGAACCGCCAGCGCCATCGCGGGGGAGCTGGTCAACCTGCTGCGCGACTCCGGGCGGCTGCAGGAGGCGCTCGAGCTCGCCGACCGCAAGGTCGAGATCGCCGAGCGGGCCGGGCTGGGGCCGTGGACCCGGCTGTCGGTCCAGGGGCAGCGGTTGCAGATCGCGTATCTGATGGGCCAGCCGGAGGAGGTGCTCACCGAGGCCCGCCGCCTCGTCGCCGACATGGCCCGGCTCCCGGAGCAGAAGGGCGCGAACGAGACCGTCAACCCGTTCACGGTGCGGGAGGGCCTGCTCAACCTCGGCGTCGCGGCCGCCGCCTCGCTGGGGCACTGGCAGGAGGCGCTGGACTTCAGCGCCGAACAGCTCGCCAGCATGCGGGCCCGGGGCGCCGGCGACCACGCGGTCACCGTCGTCAGGTTCAACGAGTACTCGTCGCTGATCCGGCTGGGCCGGTTGGACGAGGCGGAGCTGCTGCTGACGTCCTGCCAGCAGGTCTTCGAGGACTACCAGGACATCGTGGGCCTGGCCCGGGTCTTCGGCGGCCGGGCCGACCTGGCGAACCGGCGCGGCCGTCACGATCAGGCGGTCGAGCTCGAGTACGCCGCCCTCCGTCTCACGTACGCCAGCCCGTTCCCCGACGCGATCGCCATGTCGCACAACAACCTGGCCGGCTACCTGGTCCGCGCCGGCGCCGACCCGGCCGACCGGATCGCGCACTGGATCGCGGCCGCCACCATTCGCCGTCTGATCGGGCAGCACCACGGGTTCACCGGCACGGTGCGGGCGCTCGCTCGCGAGATGCGGGAACACCCGGGCGCGGCGGTCCCGGCCACCGTCGCGGACCTGGCGCTCACCGTCGAGCGGGTCGAGGGCGCCCGGTTCGCCGCCCTGACGGCCGCGCTCACCAGCGACCCCGGCGTCGCCGCGCACGCACTCGCCACCGTGCTTGACGCCGCCCGCACCCTGCCGGCCGACGACGCCTACGACGTGCAGCGTCATCGCAACGAGTGGGAGCCGGAGCTCGCCCTGCTGGTCGCCGCCGTCCGCGGTGACCAGGACGCCGCCGCGACCATCGACGCGATCCTCACCGGGCTCGCGCGGCGCGAGGACTGGGCGTCCCTGGCCGCGGTGCTGCGCCGGATCCTCGACGGCGAGCGCGACCCCGACCGGCTGCTGCCCGGGCTCGACCCGATCGACACCGCCATCGCCACCCGGGCCCTGGACGCGCTCGCCGGCCGGATCACCCTGCGCCCCGTCAGCATCCCGCCCGCCGGCACCGACCCGACCACCGTCGAGCCGTGGCCGGCCATCATTGCCGCCGTGGCCGCCGCCGCCAGCGGCGACGGGACCGCCGGCGGCGGCATCTCCGGATTCCTCGAGGAGCTGGCCGCCCGCAACGAGTGGGCTTCCCTCGCCGGCGTCCTGCACCGCATCATCGCCGGTGCCCGGGACCCGCGGCAGCTCCTGGCCGGGCTGGACCCGACCGACACCCGCATCGCCGCCGCCGTGCTCGAACGCCTCAACGACGCCGCCCGCAACGCCGAGGAGACCACGTGACCGCATCCCTGCCGGATCTGACCGCCCTGCCCGACACCGACGCCGTGCGGCTGCTCGCGCTCGTCGCCGACTACGCCAGCGCGCTGCCGGACCTCGCTCACCAGCGCCGGACGGCCGACCGTCTCGGCGAGGCCGCCGCCGACGTCACCGCCGACTTCGGGGACGCGGTCACCGACGGCGACCTCGCGCGCGCCGCGCTCGCCTACCTCGCCACCACGCCGGAGGGCACGCCCGCGCTCTCCGCCGCCGCCGCGATCCCGGCCGGCACCACCCGGTTCGACCCCACCGGCCTGCTCGTCGGTGCGCTGGTCGTGGCCGTCCTGCAGACCGACGTCGACCTCACCCGCGACAGGGACGGACGCTGGAAGCTGCACATCCGCAAGCACGCGATGCGCGACTCCACGCTGGCCGCCCTCGTCGCCAAGCTGCTCAGCTACTACCGGCAGAACCGCCCGTAGCAGGCTATGACCTAGTTTCCTAGGACAGCGTAGGGGGTGTGGCGGGCGCGGACGGTTTGTCTCAAGGAGGGACGAAAGTCGCCGAACAGGCCGGTGATCAGCAACGCGGCGGCACCCGAGGAGCAACCCGTGCCCGAATCCACCGGTCTCGTCAACGACAACGCGACGCCGGCGCTGGCTCAGGCGGCGATCGCGCTGCTGGTGCAGGAGCGCCTGGTCATCGTGCTCAACGCGAAGAACGGCGCCGTCATCTCGGTCAACGACCGGGTGCTGGAGACCACGGACGCGCCGATCGAGGAGATCGTCGGGCGGCGGCTCGAGGACATCTGGAAGCTGCAGTCGCAGACCGTCGACCAGCTTCTCGACGCCGCGCGGGCGCACAAGTTCATCGAGATGGTCAACTCGATCGTCGACAGCGGCGGGCGCCAGCGCTGGCTGCGGTTCAACTGCGGGCCGGTCGGCGGGGCGGGGCGGGAGACCGAGGCGATCCTCATCACCGCCTACGACATCACCAACGACCGGCGGCTGGTGGCGGAGCTGCGCGGGAAGTACTCGGCGGTGGACCGGGCCCAGGCGGTCATCGAGTTCGACCTCAACGGCGAGATCCTGACCGCGAACGAGAACTTCCTGACGCTCACCGGCTACGCGCTCGGGGACATCGTCGGGCAGCACCACCGGATGTTCGTCGAGGAGGGGACCGCCAGCAGCGCCGAGTACGCGGAGTTCTGGGCGAAGCTCGCGCGCGGCGAGGTGGAGAGCGGGGAGTACAAGCGGATCGGCCGGGGCGGTCGCGAGGTGTGGCTGCGCGCGACGTACAACCCGATCTTCGATCTCGAGGGCCGGCCGTACAAGATCGTGAAGTACGCGCTGGACATCACCGACACCAAGCTCACCAACGCGGAGTTCATCGGCAAGGTCGCGGCCGTCGACCGGGCGCAGGCGGTCATCGAGTTCGATCTCGACGGCACGATCAGGGCGGTCAACCGCAACTTCTGCAACGTCACCGGCTACGAGCCCGACGAGCTCGTCGGGCGCCACCACAAGATGCTGGTGAGCGAGGACGAGGCCCGCTCCAACGCCTACCGGGGCTTCTGGCAGCGGCTGTCCAAGGGACAGTTCGAGTCCGGGGAGTACAAGCGCTATGGCAAGGGCGGCCGGGAGGTGTGGCTGCAGGCCAGCTACAACCCGATCTTCGACCTCGAGGGGCGGCC
Source organism: Dactylosporangium sp. NPDC000244 (assembly GCF_040300725.1). Classification (NCBI taxonomy): domain Bacteria; kingdom Bacillati; phylum Actinomycetota; class Actinomycetes; order Micromonosporales; family Micromonosporaceae; genus Dactylosporangium; species Dactylosporangium sp. NPDC000244. The sequence goes on along the minus strand of NZ_JBEPEH010000042.1, from coordinate 39,927 downwards.
GTACAAGGTGGTGAAGTACGCCACCGACATCACCGACACCAAGAACCGCAACGCCGAGTTCGAGGGCAAGGTCGCCGCGATCGACCGGGCGCAGGCGGTCATCGAGTTCGACCTCGACGGGATGATCCTGGCGGCGAACCGGAACTTCCTGGAGACGATGAACTACGGCTCGCCCGACGAGCTCAAGGGCAAGCACCACCGGATCTTCGTGGACCCGATCGTGGCCGCGTCGGAGGACTACCGGCAGTTCTGGCAGCGGCTGGCCCGCGGGGAGTTCGAGTCGGGGGAGTACAAGCGGTTCGGCAAGGGCGGCCGGGAGGTGTGGCTGCAGGCGACGTACAACCCGATCTTCGATCTCGAGGGGCGGCCGTACAAGGTGGTGAAGTACGCCGTCGACGTCACCGAGCAGAAGGCGCGCAACGCGGAGTTCGAGGGCAAGGTCGCCGCGATGAACCGGGCGCAGGCGGTCATCGAGTTCGACACGAACGGCGTGGTGCTCGACGCCAACCGGAACTTCCTGGACCTGCTGGGCTACGGGCTGGAGGAGATCCGGGGCAAGCACCACCGGCTCTTCGTGGACCCGCAGGAGGCGCAGTCGGAGCAGTACGAGGACTTCTGGGAGCGGCTGCGGCGCGGTGAGTTCGACTCGGGGGAGTACAAGCGGGTCGGCAAGGACGGGCGGGAGGTGTGGATTCAGGCGACGTACAACCCGATCCTGGATCTCGACGGCCGGCCCTACAAGATCGTGAAGTTCGCGGCCGACGTGACGCAGGCGAAGCTGCGCACGGCCGAGTTCGAGGGGAAGGTCGCGGCGATCAACCGGGCGCAGGCGGTGATCGAGTTCGATCTCGACGGCAACGTGCTCGTCGCCAACGACAACTTCCTGCGCACCATGGGCTACTCGATGCGGGAGATCCTGGCCCAGCACCACAGCATGTTCTGCACGCAGGATTACATCACGTCGCAGGAGTACCGCGACTTCTGGCTGCGGCTGGGGCGGGGCGAGATCCTGAGCGGGCGGTTCCACCGGGTCGGCAAGTACGGCCGGGACGTGTACCTGCAGGCGACGTACAACCCGATCTTCGACCTCAAGGGCGACCCGGTGAAGGTGATCAAGTTCGCCACCGACGTCACCCAGCAGGTCGAGCTGGAGCAGCGGCTGAGCGTCAAGACCCGCGAGATGAGCAAGGCGATCGACGAGCTGAGCACGTCGATCGCCACCATCGTCGGCAACGCCGGGCAGGCCAGCGAGCTGGCGGGGGAGACGCAGACGAACGCGCAGCGGGGCTTCGAGGAGCTGCGCAAGTCCATCGAGGCGATCGACCTGATGGAGCGCTCCTCGGACCAGATCGCCGGGATCGTGCAGGTGATCGGGGAGATCGCTTCGCAGACGAACCTGCTGGCGTTCAACGCCTCGATCGAGGCGGCCCGGGCCGGCGAGCACGGGGTCGGGTTCTCGGTCGTGGCCGGTGAGGTGCGCAAGCTGGCCGAGCGGTCGTCGGACTCGGCGCGGGAGATCAGCCGGCTCATCCAGGAGTCGGCGACCCGGATCAACCAGGGGTCGCAGGTGGCGCAGCGGGCGCAGGACGCGTTCGAGGAGATCCTGCGCAGCGTCGGCAAGACCGCGGAGTCGATCCACCACATCGTGACGCAGACGCAGATGCAGCAGGACGCGTCGCGGACCGTGAACTCGCTCATCGGCGACCTGGTGGGGGCGGCGCCGCAGGCCGAAATCGGCATCGAGGGATGAGCGGCGGGATCCTGTACGGGGTCTTCATGGTCGCGGACGTGCACGTCGCGCTGCCGCTGTCGGAGCTGCGCGAGGTCATTCCGTGCCCGTCGTCGTTCAACCCGCTGCTGACCACGGCGCCCGGCCTGGTCGGTGCGGTGAACCTGCGTCACCAGGTGATCCCGGTGCTGGATCTGCGCCGGATGTTCGGGGTGGAGTCGCCGTCGGGGCAGGACGTGGTCGTGGTCGCCTCCTACGAGGGGTCGGTGTTCGGGCTGCTCGCCGACGCGGTGCGGGGTGTGGTGCAGGTCGAGGAGCGCGAGCAGCTGGGGATCTCGGTCAACGGCGAGCTGCCGCAGGTGTTCGCGCGCACGTTCGAGCGGCCGGATGACGGTGCGGTCGTGTGCGTGCTGGACTGCGCGGCGATCCAGCGTCTGCCGGGCATGGTCCTCGCGACCGACACTGGCGGCCCGAGCGGTGCGATGGCGCAGGCGCAGGAGCAGGGGCGCGACGGTGGTACGGGCAATCGCTGCATGATGATGCTGCTGCGGGCCGGCGAGATCGGCCTGTGCGTGGACGTGTCGCACATCTACTCGGTCGTGCCGGAGCTGGTGCTGAAGTCTTCGCCGATCGACGGCGGGATCATTCAGGGTGTCATCGAGCTCGCCGAGCACTACGTGCCGGCCGTGGACGCGCTGGCGGTGCTGGGGCTGGGCGCGCTGGCCCCGGTCGACGTGAAGCGGGGCGTGGCGCTGGCCTACGAGCGGGGGCTGCTGACGTTCGCGGTGACCGAGGTGGTGTCGATCGTCTCGGTGGCCGACGGCGATGTGCTGCCGATGCCGAGCTTCGGGCTGCCGGCGTCGCAGTACGCGGTCGGCATCCTGCCCGGCCAGGACGGCGGCTCGTATCTGGTGATCGACGGGGCGCGGCTGCGGGCCGACGGGGAGCTCGGCACCCTGGCGGGGCTCGGCACGCCGGTCGGCGGGGCGGGGGCGGCGCCGCGGCGCGAGACGGCCCGGGAGGACGAGCCGCCGCCGAAGGACGGGCGGGTCATCGAGCACCGGGTCCGCAAGTACCTCACGTACCTCGCCGGGCCGGAGGTGGCCACGGCGCTGACGCAGATCGCCGAGATCGTGCCGCACCCGGACGACGTGATCCCGTTCGTCGGCGGCGGCCCGCTGCGCGGCGTGTTCACCCACCATCGCACGTCGGTGCCGCTGGTGGACCTGCCGGCGCTGCTCGGTGAGCGGGCCGACATCGACCCGGCGGCGGCGCGGGTGCTGCTCGTCGGCGGGGTCGGGTTCATCGTGCCGGCGCTGCGCGCGATCGAGGAGTCGACGTGGGAGGAGCGGATCGCCGGTGAGGGCCCGGCGCCGACGACGCTGGCCGGCAGCCCGCTGGTGAAGATCGGCACCCGGATGCTCGCCCGGCTGGATCTGGAGGAGTTCGCCCGCACTATGGTTGGCGATCGTGGAGCCGATCCGGGTGGAGATTGACGGCCGGGAGCCGACGGTCGCCGAGCTGTCCCACGCGCTGCTGTCCAACTACGGCCACTTCACCGCGATGCAGGTGCGCGGCGGCCGGGTCCGCGGCCTGGAGCTGCACCTGAGCCGCCTTGCGGACGCGTCCCGAGAGCTGTTCGGCGCGTCCCTGGACGTTGGGCTCGTGCGGGGCTATCTCGGACAGGCGATTCGCGGGGTGCCGGACGCTTCTGTGCGCGTCAATGTGTACCGGCGCGAGGAGCTGATGACCGTGGTCTCCGTGCGGCCGCCGGCCCTCCCGCCGGCGGGGCCGCTGCGGCTGCGCTCGGTGCCGTATGTGCGGCCGGCGGCGCACCTGAAGCACGTGGGCGGCTTCGGGCAGAGCTACTTCGGCATGCGCGCCCGGGCCGAGGGCTTCGACGACGCGCTGCTGGTCGACGCGGGCGGCGCGGTGTGCGAGGCGGCCATCGCCAACATCGCGTTCTTCGACGGTACTGCCCTGACGTGGCCGTCCTCCCCGCACCTGCCGGGGATCGCGATGCAGCTGCTGAAGCCGTTGCTGCGGTCCGTCGACGCGCGGGTGGCGCTCGCGGACCTGGGTTCGTTCCGTGCGGCGTTCGTCGCCAACTCCATCGGGGTGGTCCCGGTGGCGGCGGTCGACGACGTGCGCTTCGGCGTCGACGCCGCGCTGATGCGTGCGGTCGCCGACGCCGGGGCGAGCGTTCCGTGGGACGTGATCTAGGGCAGTTTGCGCAGGTGGGTCCGGCGGCCGTCGTGGTCGAAGATGCCGAGGATCTCGGCCGGGCCCTCGTGGCTGCCGAACGCGTGCGGGACCATCGTGGAGAACTCGGCGGCCTCGCCGGTCTCGACGATGATGAGGCGCTCGGCGAGGCGCAGCGCGATGGTGCCGGACAGCACCGTGAACCATTCGAAGCCGGGATGGGCCTTGAGCTGGTCGGGCCCGGGGAGCGGCCGGTCGATGCGCATCTTCGCGACGGTCGTGCCGCCCGGGCCCGCCTCGTGCCGCAGGGTCCAGGTCGTGATGCCGCGGGCGGGCTCGTGCCGGGGCCGGATGACGACGTCGGCGTCGGCGGACTCGACGAGCTGGTCGAGGGTCGTGCCGAGCGCCCGGGCGATCGCGGTGAGCTGGTCGAGGCTGATGCGCCGGTGCCCGGTCTCGATGCGGCTGAGCGTGGACGGGCTGATGAAGCACGCGGCGGCCAGGTCGTCGAGCGACATGCCGAGCGCGGCGCGCAGTCCCCGGATCCGCTTGCGGACGAGCGCGTCGAGGTCCCCGTCACCTGCTTCTTGCTTCATACGCAAGATGCTATGCGATTGCGGCAAGGCGCGGCTACAGTCGGCCGTATGCACACGCACGGTCACCCCCAGGGCCATGCCCAGGGCCATGCCCACGGTCATGCCCACGATCACGCCCGCACGCACGGTCACGCCCAGGGCCACGGGCATCATGAGCACGGGCACAACGAGGGGCTCGCCGAGCTGCTCGAGCTCGACGCCGAGGTCCTGCACGACTACCACGCCGGCATCTTCGGCTGGGTCCGGGAACACGACCCGTCCGGCCGCGTCCGCAGCGTCGCCGACCTCGGGGCGGGCACCGGCGCCGGCACCCTCGGGCTGCTCGCGCAGTTCCCCGGCGCGACCGTCACCGCCGTCGACGCCGACGAGGCCATGCTGCACCGCCTCGCCGGCAACGCCGCCGCCCGCGGCGAAGGCGAGCGGGTCCGCACGCTGCGGGCCGACCTCGACGCCGGCTGGCCCGCCGGGCTCGGCGGGCTGGACCTGGTGTGGGCGGCCAACTCGATGCACCACATGGCCGACCCGCCGCGCGTGCTCGCCGACATCCGCGCCGCCCTCGCCCCCGACGGGCTGCTGGCCCTGGCCGAGCTCGACTCGTTCCCGCGGTTCCTGCCCGAGGGCGCCGAGGGCGGCCTGGAGGAGCGCTGCCACACGGCGATGGCCCGCCGCCGCGAGCAGGACATGCCGCACATGGGCGACGACTGGGCCGCGGCCCTGGCCGGGGCGGGCCTGAAGGTCGAGGCCGAGCGGCGCTTCGAGGCGGCGCTGAGCGCACCGCTGCCGGAGGCGGCCGCCCGCTACGCGCACGCGTCGCTGAGCCGCACCCGGCAGGGCCTCGCCGACCTGCTCGACCCCGCCGACGTGGCCGCGCTGGACGAGCTGCTCGGCGACGGCCCCCGCTCGCTGCGCCGCCGGGCCGACCTCACCGTCCGCGCCGCCCGCACCGTGTGGATCGCCCGCCGGGTCAGCTGACCGGCTCCGCCACGCCGGGCGGGACCTGGGCCAGCAGGCGGGAGATCTCGGCGCCGTAGGGCTGGCCGATCGACAGCGCGTAGGTGGCCTCGTCCTGGTAGAACGTGATGTCGGCGGGCCGCAGCAGCGCCGCGGCCACCGGGCCGGCCGTGGCGCAGCGCAGCAGCTCCACCTGCCAGCGCGGCGGCAGGTGCCCCAGGATGGACTCCATGCGCGCGAGGTCGTCGGCGTCGATCGTGCCGGCCGCACAGCGCGCCGTCAGCCGGGCCGCGTGGTCGATCGGCGTCCAGCCGGCGAAGAGGTCGCTGTCGCCGGCGGCGAAGACCTCGTCGGCCTTGCTGCTGCCGAGGCTGCTGTGCACCCAGGCCCGGGTCACGTCGTTGGCGATCTCGTCGACCGCGCCGAGCTCGGCGAGCCCGCGGTCGAGCCCGACGCCGAGGCGCCTGATCGTGCGGGCCAGCCAGCCGAACTCCTGCCAGTGCCGATCCGGCGAGACGACGAACGTCCGGGCGGCGAGCGCGCCCAGGGTGGCGGCGGCCTCCCGCGCGTGGCGGTAGCCGAGCCGGCGGTCGCAGAGGTCGAGCGCCGCGAGCAGCGAGGTGGCCGAGTGCGCGTCGACGACCTGGGTCGCGTGCAGCGGCACGGCGGCGGCGATCTCGTCGGCGGCGTGCCGCGGGCCCCACTGGTGCAGCGCGTGGATCAGCACCGGCACGCGCTTGAGGTCCGAGGCGTAGCCGTTGCGGATGCGGGTGGCGATGCGGTCGATGCGCAGCTGCTCCGCCCACTCCTCGGCCACCTGCTCGAGGTAGAAGAACGCGGCGAAGCCCCGCAGCAGGCTCTGCACCGCGTTCGGCGAGCGCAGGTACTCCGCCTGGGCGGTCCAGGACCGCAGGACCTTGCTCGCCACCGACTCGGGCAGCAGCACCCGCACCTCGGCCGTCTTGCGCATCAGGTCCCCGATCAGCACGGGGTTGTCGCTGTCCATGAGCGCGCGCGCCCGCTGCGGCCAGAGGGGCTCCTTGGCCAGGGCCTCGCCGACGACCCGCGCCCAGTCGTCGTTGATGGCGTCGATCGCCCGGATGAGCTCGATGGCCTCGGCGGGTGGGAAGAAGCCGCGCCGCACCACGGACAGGATGCCGCGCAACTGGGGCGCGCGCTCGCGGCCGGCCTTGCGGGCGAGGTCGGACGGGCTCGGCCGGGCCGACGGGGCCGCCGCCGGAGCCGGCCCGCCGGTGCGCTGCTGCGGCACGCGCGGGGTGGCCGGGGCGACGGTCCGGCCCAGCAGCAGGTCGTCGAGGCGGGACACGCAGTCGGCGGTGAACGTCCGGGGGGCCAGGCGCCGCAGCAGTACGAGCGCGTGCGCCATCTTGCCCGGATGGTGCAGGGTCTGGATCCGCGCCGCCCAGACCTGCGGGCTGGTGCTGACGTGCTCGATGAGCTCGAACGCGGTGATGTCGACGTCCTCGGCGTCCTTGAGCACCTCGGCGTAGACGTCGATGGTCTTGAGCGCGTCGAGGACGTTGCCCTTGCGGATCAGCTCCGTCAGGCCCTTGCGGTAGCCGGTGGAGAAGTCGACGACGAAGTTGCCCTCCCGCATGAGGCGCAGCGCGGCGGCGAGCCGGATGTAGCCGATGCGGGCGTCCGCGGTCTGGCTCTGGCTGATGTGCCGCAGCAGCACCCCTTCGTCGAGACGTTGGTTGAGGGCCGCCAGGAAGGCCGGGCCGGCGGACTCGTGCGCGCCGAGCAGGAGCGCGAGCCGGGGCGTGTGGTCCTTGTCGTGGTCGTTCGCCTCGGACACCACGATGTCGGCGCACCGCTCGAGGAACGGCCGGAGGTGCTCGGTGGAGATGTCCGCGTTGATCAGCGCCTCCATCGTCTTGTAGACGACGCTGCCGCGCAGCTCTCCGTTGAAGGCCTGGCCGACGAAGGCGACCAGGCGGGCACACAGCTGCGCGCTGGCGTTGCTGCTGCCGCCCGGGCCCCACAGGGTGTCGAACGCGGCCAGGGCGGACAGGATGTGACCGACGCCCTTCACGTCGCCGGTGTCGATGACCCGCCGGGCGAGCCCCTCGACGACCATGCCGTCGGCGCAGTCGCGGTCCGGCCCGTACAACGCCTCGGCCACGGTCTGCCAGTTGGTCGCCGTGACCTTGCGGATCAGCTCCGCCGCCTCCCACGGCGAGGCGTGGCGGCGCGTGGTGCTGCCCCAGCCGCCGGTCCGCTCGTCGATGCGGCCCAGCGTCGAGCGCAGCCACGGCGCCATGACGATGCGGCGCACGATCTGGCGGGCCGAGACGATGTCGACCCGGCGCAGCTGCTCCAGGCCGAAGGCGACCCGTCCCGGCCCGGAGCGCTCCAGGGCCTCGCGGACCTCGTCCGCCACGCGCTCGTGCAGGGCGGTGGTGTCGGGCTCGGCCCGCTCGTTGACGAGGAGGTTCAGCGCGGCGCGGGCCAGCAGCGCGCCGGCGTCGCGGTGGGCGTCGTAGGTGATGAGCCGCTGCACGCCCTCGGCGCCGGCGAACGCCTCGGTGATCTCGGTGCGCAGCGCGCCGTAGCGGCCGAACCGCACCGCCGCCTGGACCAGCGAGATCGCCGCCGCGTAGTCCTCCAGCCGGCGCGGGTTGCACCGGCTGGTCGCGAGGGTGGCGAGCTCGGTGATGTGCTTGGCCGTCTCCTGCTCGTAGAACTGCCCCAGCTCGTAGATGACCAGGACGCCCTGCACGGGACTGCTGCGGGCCAGCCCGCGGCGCACGCCGGTGCTGATGGCGTTGCGGACGTGGATGTAGAGACCGTTGAGGTTGTGCTGGCCGACCTCCGGGCCGGTGTGCAGGTCGCGGCAGGACCGGATGGCGTTGAGGCACGTCGAGACCTCCCGGGCGCTGAGCCGCTCCCAGCCCTGGGCCTTCAGCGCCTCGAGCAGGACCCGGAACAGGGTGATCCGGTAGGCCTGGCTGTACTGCTCGTCGCCGCCGAGCAGGGCCCGGGCGATGAGGGTCGGCGGCGAGCCCGGCCCCAGGGCGGCGATCATCGACTCGGCGATCTGCGGCAGCAGCCGGCGGTGCAGCTTCTGGTCCAGGGACGCGGCGGCGGTCAGCAGGGCGGTGGTGTAGCCGACCGCCACCGGGTCGCCGGACTCGAGGATGTGTTGCAGGAACGGCAGCAGCGCGTCGGCCTGCTGCTCGGTCGTGCGCCGCCACACGGCCTCGCCCTCGGCGGTCAGCGGATATCCGCTGCGCGGCGTCAGCAGCGCCCGGCACATCGCGCTGCGCGGGATGTACCAGCGGTTGCTGCCGTCACGCATCGCGCCCGCCTTGGGCAGCCGCTCGCGCGTCGAGCCCCGCAGCATCGAGTCCGGCACGGCGATGCGCAGCAGGCTGCTCGCCGCGACGATGCGGATCTCGTTGAGGTCGCCCGCGGAGATCCCGTAGCTCCACTTGGCCGCGTACTGGTTGCGCAGCTCGACGACCCGCCGGATGTCGGTCGCCTCGTCGACCGGGTCCGCGGCCAGGGCGGAGGTCGCCGCCCGCACCCGCTGGTCCGCCGCGGGCTCGGCACGGCCCGGCGCCGGCTCGAGGAGCAGGCGCGTCAGATACCACAGGTCGCCACTGGCGGCGCGGCACAACAGCCCCAGCGTCCCGGGGTTCGGCTTCGGCAGCGCGTTGGCGTCGACGAACTGCTCGGCGAACTGCCGGACGTGGTCGCGGCGGCTGACGGCCGGCGCGGTCGCCACCTGATCGGTGCGCCAGCGGGCCGCGCCGCGCCCGCTGTAGACGCAGACCGCGATCAGCAGCGTCGCGGAGTCCTCGGCGACGGCGGTCAGCACCGTGTCGAGGTCGACGGAGTCCTCGTGCGGCACGAGGTCCTCGAGGATGACGACGATCTCCTGGTCCGCGGGGTGGCCGTGGGCCAGGCGGGCCAGGTCGACGAGGTGGCGCAGCTGCGTCTCGTCCGGCAGGCGGCCGTCCTTGAGCTGCAGCTCCAGCACCGGCACGCGATGCCGCCCGCTCCACGCCAGCGCGACCTGCCGCGCGGCGGTGGTCCGCCCGGACGAGGTGGGGCCGCCGATGACGAGGACGCGCTCGCCGACGTCGAGGCGCCGATGCGCCTCCGTCGTGGTCCGGGTCCACTCCACCAGCGTGAAGGGGGTCCCGTCCTGGGAGATGTTCGTGCCGATGTCGGTGACCGCCGACAGTTCGTGGCCCTGCGCCTCCAGCCCGGCCAGTGCGGTCCGCCGCACGACGCGGTCCCAGAGCTGCGGCCACAGCTGCGCGCACGCCTCGTCCAGCGGGGCCGGGGCGATGTAGGCGGCGAGCGTCCGCCCGCCGCGCCGGACCGCCTCCTGCTTGGCGTGCCACTGGCTGTCCTCGATCGGCTCGATCCGGCCGTCGACGACGTCGCCGGTGACGACGGTCGTGGTGGCGGGCAGATCGAGCAGCGCGCCGACGATCGCGACCGCCGTCGGCGCGGCGGCCGACCGGTCCTCCAGCCGGTAGCCCCTGGGCACGCCGAACACGGCGACCGGTGTCATCGACTCCCAGGGCTCGATCGACTCCGGCCGGCAGCCCAGATAGGCGGCCAGGTCGAGGCCGGCGTGCAGGCCGGTCTGGACCGCGTCGAGGAACGGCCGGGTCAGCTCCGGAAGGTCCGCCTCGTCGGGCGCGGCATCGGTGCCGGCGGCGAGGATCAGCTCGACGGTCAGCCCGTTCGCCGAACGCCCGACCACGACCGGGATCGGTATCCGGATCATGGTGCGTTGCCCGCCGGCCGGTTCCGTTCCCGGCAAGGCGTCCGGGGCCGGTGACACGGGCTCGTCGGTCGGCCAGTCCTCCTCGATGTTGGCCAGCCGCGTCACCCCGCCGAGCGTGCCGAGGTGCTGTGCGAACGCCGGCCACGGATCGTCCGTCCGGCCGAGCGACCCGCGCAGCAGCCCCAGGCCGGCCTCGGGATTGCCCGGCTGCAGCCACGCCGGCAGCCGGTTCGGGGCGGCCGGGTCCTCGTCGAGGAGCGCGGTCTGCAGCTCGTTGTACACCGCGTCGAGGCAGGCCCGGACCTTCTCGGCCAGGGCGGCCGGCTGGGCGTCCGGCGCGGCGTGGCGGACCCGCTGGTCGAGGTCGAGCAGCGCGGCCTGCAGGCGCAGCGCCGAAGGGCAGGCCGGTCGCGGCGCGGACCTACTCATGGTCGCGGCCCTCCTGCGGCTCGGTCGGCTCGCCGGCAACGGCGTCGGTGTCGTCGACCAGCCAGAGCACGTCACGGAGCAGGGCCGACGGCGGCAGCCCGTCCGGGTTGGGCACCGCCAGCTCGGGCTCGCCCAGCATCGGCAGCGGCTCCATGGTCGGCTGGAAGACGACGGTGGCCTTGCCGACTCCGGGCAGCTGCCACAGCCGGAGCCGGCCGCGGGCCCGGGCGACCTCGATGCGTGCGGCCGGGGCGGCGTCCTCCACCAGGTTGTAGCGGGCGATGTGCTGCTGCTGGGTGGCGACGGACGCGACGAGCGCGCGCGTGTCGTCGTCGTAGGCCACGGTGACGATGCGGTCGACGGGCCGGGCCCGCGGCCGGAACTGGATGATGCTCGCGGACGGCGCGTCCTCGGCGGCTTCGTCCTCGGCGAGCCGCCGGACGATCTGCAACCCCAGCCCGGTCAGCGCGGGCCGGTTGTGCTCGAGCACCTTCAGGGCCTCCAGCAGCAGCCGCGAGCCGGGACCGACACCCTCCAGGGCGATGCTCTGCCCGGCCGGCGACAGCAGATCCAGCCGGGCCAGGAACTGGGCCAGTGAACCGGGGAGCGCGGCCAGGACGGCGGCGTTCTCCTCCGGCATGCTCGACGCCGACTCACCGAAGTGATCGCGACCAGTCATGTGCGACACCTTGTCATTGCGGTCGGTACGCGGCGCTGAGTTGGGCCGCGCCTCTCTTCCCCTAGTACGCATGCGTGGACCTCCGTGGCCACCGCCGGTGCGCGGAAAAAATGTTCATCGCCGGCTCACGCGACCTCGACGAGGTACTGCTCGAACCGGGCCAGGCACTTGCCCACCGCGCTCTTGCTCATCCCGACCGCCTCCGCGACGGCGCGCTGGGTGGCGTCGGCGTCGGTCCGGCGCGCCTGGTTCAACCACTCGTGCACGACGTTCACGACCGACATGTCCCGGCGTTGCACCGCCAGCGCGAGCGCCGAGCGCACCTGGCTCTCGGAGGCGAGCTGCTCGATCAGGCGATCGGCCTCGTCGTCGCCGGCGCCCGACCAGATCCGGTCGAGGTCGGCGTCGGGGATCGGCGACGGGGGCAGCCCCGGGCGTTTCAGGTCGCTCGCGACGGTCGTGGCGATCTTGAGCAGGTAGCCGGACGGCGAGCGGTCCGGGTCGACCCGGCCGGACCGGATCGCGTTGATGAACTTCAGCAGCGCCTGCTGGGCGATGTCCTCGGGCTCCAGGCCGGGACGGTCGTCCCGGCGGATGAGCCGGGGCAGGCCGTCGGTGACGGACCGGAGGGCGGCCGCGTACTGCTCCTCCTGCTCGGCGTCGAGCCGATGCCGGTCCTGCTCGAGAATCAGCCGCACCAGCGTCACGCACTGCTCCGTGAAGCCGGTCTTCCTGTCGGCCGCGGTCACGTGGGCCCCTTCCCTCGATCAACCTTGGTGTGCCGGTCCCAGCGCCGCCGTTCGAACTCGACCGTCAGGATCTCCGCGACCTCGTAGGCCGCGACCTGCCGCTGGTGTGTCGTGGCCAGCCGGTCGGTGACGACGTCCATGCCCCGGCGCAGCTCGGTCAGGCAGACCAGCGCGTGGTCCTTCTGCGTCTTGCGAGCGCCGTTGCGGGACTCCCGGCCGAGGACCACGGCGAGCTCCTCGGCGCTGGCCAGCAGCCGGGGGTAGCCGGACGGGTCCAGCTTGAGCTGTCTGAGCTCGGCATGGATGCGCCGGGCGGACTCCGCGTCCATGCGCCGGCACATCCGCTCGTACACCCATGCCAGCGCCGAGTCGACGCGGGCCGAGCCGGCGGTGGAGTCGCGCTCGCGCGGCGGCCCGGGGCGCAGGTGCGTGCGGCCGACCCGGGCCCGCAGCAGCGCGGCCGCGGCCACCCCGGCCAGCACGCCCTGGCCGAGCTGCTCGATGACCGTCGTGCCGGTCACGACCGGCCAGGCCGCGAGCAGGCCGGCCAGCACCGGGACCGCGCTGAGGGCCAGCCGGCGGGCGTAGTAGCGGCGCCGGCCCAGCCAGAGCCGCCAGTACGCGGTGTCCTGCGGCTCGAACATCAGTTCACTGAGGCACACCGCGACGGCGGCTGCGCCGAGATATCCGATCACCGTTCGCTCCGTCGCTCGGTCCGGTACGTTCACAGCCGAGTACGCCGGGCGGGCCGGGCCTGGCCACCGGCGGAGCTGGGCAGACGGCGGGAAGCGACAGGTATCGACGGAGCGTGGTGGCCGTGACAGGAATCTGTGATCAGCCCCACAGGGAGGATCGTAGGTCGGCCCGTGCCGGAATCGCTTCGGCCGATCGGCGGCACGCAGGGCGGTTTTGGGCGCCGTACGGTGGTGGCGGAGCTCGGTCGTCCGGTCGGCGGCTGTTCCTGAGCGAGGGCTCGGTGAGCAAGTACCCGACGCAGATCTTCGCGAAGCTCGGGCTCGACCAGTCCCCGGACACCCATCGCCGGGTCCTGGCCGTCCTCGCCTACCTCGATTCGAAGCCCTGAAAACGCCGAAAAGTTTTCAGCGGGCCGGCGCCACACCCGTCGACTCGCGGACCACGAGACGGCCCGGCTGCCGTACGACACCCGAATGCTGCTCGCCGTCCAGCACCGCGAACAGGTGCTGCACCGCCTGCGCCCCCAGCTGCTCCAGGTTCAGGTCCACCGTGGTCAGCGGCGGCCGGCACTCGGTGGCGAAGACCTCCCAGTTGTCGTAGCCGACGAGGGCCACGTCGTCGGGGACCGAGCGGCCCAGCTCGCGCAGCGCCTCGGCGACGCCCGAGGCGATCTGGTCGTTGCCGCAGAAGATCGCGTCGACGTCCGGGTGGGCGGCCAGCAGCCGGGCGCCCGCGTGGCGGCCCCAGCGCTGCGACCACTGCCCGAACAGCGGCTCCCCGGCCGGGGCGAGCGCGGCCGCGTCCAGGACCTCGGCGAACGCGGCGGCGCGGTCGCGGGCGGCCCGGTAGCCGGGGTCGCCGGTGATGTGGGCGATCCGCTTGCGGCCCAGCGACACGAGGTGCTCAGCGGCCAGGCGGGCGCCGCCGGCGTCGTCGGCGATGACCGAGATGTCATTGGGGTCGTCGGACTCGCAGTACGCGTACACGACCGGCACCGGGATGTCGCGGGTCAGCGACGGGCGCAGGTCGTTGGCGTCGCCGAGGATGATGAAGCCGTCCACCTGCCGGGCCAGCAGCGTGCGGATGTAGTGCCGGCGGCGGATCGCGTCGCCGCGGGCGTCGCACAGCAGCACGCTCATCTGCTCGTTGCCCAGCGCGTTCTCGGCGCCGAGCAGCACCGGGATGGCGAAACGGGCCGCGGACAGCTCGTCGGTGAGCAGCCCGATGGTGCGGGTGTTGCCCGAGATCAGGCCGCGGGCCAGCACGTTGGGCTGGAACGACAGCTCCTCGGCGGCCTGCTGCACCCTGCGGCGGGTCGCCGGGGCCACCTCGCCGCGCGAGTTGAGCGCCTTCGACGCCGTCGCGATCGACACCCCGGCCCGCTTGGCGACGTCGGTCAGGGTGACCTGCGCGCGCTTTCTGCCCACGTCAGACGCATCCTCTCGAAAACTTTTCGAAGACTATAGCGAACGAGTGGACGTCGTCACAACTGTCACACAGATGCGAGCACGGGAAATAGACCGTTGACAGGTCTGTAACCTGCTGCCACCATTCCCGAAAAGGTTTTCGAGATTGTCGAGAAAGGTGGTGGCCGTGACAGTCCATCCGGGACCTGTCGCGCCCGCGCGCGGGGCGCTGCGGCCCGTCGGAACGCACCAGGTGCGGCTCACCGGCGGGTTCTGGGGACAGCGCCAGGCGGTCAACGGCACCGCCACCATCGAGCACTCGAAGTTCTGGCTGGACCGCCTCGGCTGGACGGGCAACTTCCGCGACCCCGAGGCCGCGCTGCGCCGCCGCGGCCGCGAGTTCTCCGACTCCGAGGTCTACAAGCTCGCCGAGGCCGCGAGCTGGGAGTCCGCCCGGCCCGGCGGCACCGACCACACCGCGCTGCTGGCCGAGCTCACCGAGCTGATCGCCGGGGCACAGGACGCGGACGGCTACCTGCACACCGCCTACGGGCGCCCGGGGCAGCCGGAGCGCTACGGCGACCTCAACTTCGGCCACGACCTCTACTGCGCCGGGCACCTGCTGCAGGCCGCCGTGGCCGGCGCGCGCACCGGCGCCGCCCCCGGGCTGCTGCCGGTCGCCCGCCGGGTCGCCGACCACGTCTGTGAACGTTTCGCGGCGGAGGGCTTCGACGGCCACCCCGAGGTCGAGCCCGGGCTCGTCGAGCTGTACCGGCTCACCGGCGAGCGCCGGTACCTCGACATGGCCGCGGCCTTCATCGACCGGCGCGGGCACCGCAGCCTGCCCGAGCACGAGTTCGGGTGGCGGTACTTCCAGGACGACACCCCGATCCGCGACGCCGAGGTGTTCGGCGGCCACGCGGTCCGCGCGCTCTACCTGGCCTGCGGCGCCGTCGACGTGGCGGTGGAGACCGGCGACGAGGAGCTGCTCGCGGCCATCGTCCGGCAGTTCGACCGGACCCTCGCCCGGCGCACCTACATCACCGGCGGCATGGGCTCGCGCCACCTCGACGAGGCCTTCGGCGACGACTTCGCCCTCCCGCCGGACCGCGCCTACTCCGAGACCTGCGCCGGCGTGGCCACCGTCATGCTCGCCCACCGGCTGCTGCTGGCCACCGGCGACACCCGCTACGGCGACATCGTCGACCGGGTGCTGCACAACGTCGTCGCGGCCGCGGTCGCCGACGACGGCCGCGCCTTCTTCTACGCGCACACCCTGCACCAGCGCACCCGCGCCGAGGTGCCGCCGGCCGAGCACGAGCAGCTGCGCTTCGGCGGCGGCCAGCGCGCGCCCTGGTTCGAGGTGTCGTGCTGCCTCAACAACGTCGCCCGGCTCGTCGCGTCCCTGGGCACCTACTTCGTCACCGAGGACGACGAGGGTGTCCAGATCCACCAGTACGCCCCGATGACCATCGAGGCCGCCGGCTTACGCCTCGAGGTCGACACCGCGTACCCCGAGGACGGCGCCGTCACCGTCACCGTCCTCGAAGCCCCGGCGGGGGAGCGCACCATCACCCTGCGCGTGCCCGGATGGGCCGGCGGCGGGCAGCACACCGAGCGGCGGGTCTTCGCCGCCGGCGAGCGGCTGCGCCTCGACCTGCCCGTGCGCCCCCGCTGGACGTTCCCCGACCCGCGCGTCGACGCCGTGCGCGGGTGTGCCGCCGTCGAGGTCGGCCCGGTCGTCATGTGCGCCGAGTCGATCGACCAGGAGGACGGCGTCAACCTCGACGAGCTGCAGGTCGACACGGCGGTCGCCCCCGAGTCCGGCGCGGTGAAGGGACGCGCCATCCGGCCGGTCGAGCACGCCTGGCCGTATCGCGACCGCACCACGACGACCGAGCGCCCCGAGCCGATCGTCGTGCCGCTCGTGCCGTACCACCGCTGGGCCCGCCGCGGCCCGTCCACCATGCGGGTCTGGCTGCCCACCACACCGTCGTAACACCGACCGCATTGGAGGTGACGCGATGCCACACCCCCGCTGGAAATCCAGGCTGGCACTCGCGTTGACGACCGCACTGACCGCGTCCGGCGCCGTTGCCGTCACGACCGCCACGCCGGCGGCAGCGGCCCAGACCATCGGCTACCCCACGTTCACCGGCTCGGTCCCGGCCGCGCCGGTCGGCTACACCACCGGCAACATGATGCAGACGATCTACAACGCGGAGAGCGGCGGCACCGACTTCTGGGTCGACCGCATGCTCGGCCGCAGCGGCGCCAGCGACCCCGCCGACGCCGACGGCGCCATCCTCATGACCCGCGGCCGGGCGGTGTTCATGAAGACGTACAACCCCGGCGTGCTCGGATTCGCCGGGCACGTGGCCTACTGGGAGAGCATCAGCGACGCGAACGCGTACTCGATCACGGCGAGCCCCGGCACGTTCACCGAGCAGCCCTCGCAGCGCTTCCAGGCGCCCAGCTACGCCAAGAGCGTGTTCAGCAGCGGCTCGGTCGCGATCACGCAGCAGAAGTTCATCACCAACAACAACGTCGCGGTGACGAACCTGTCCATCAAGAACAACGGCACCGCGTCGACCACGATCTCGTTGCGGGCCGTCTCGCCCTACGCGACCAGCGGCAGCGGCAACGAGCTGACCGGCTCGACCGGGGTCAAGAACGGCCTCACCACGCTCACGACCAAGCTCTCCGGCGACGGGTTCAGCGTCTCCTCCGGCGGGCTGAACCGGTCGATCACCATCGCGGCCGGCGCCACCGCCACGGCAAAGGTCGTCATGGGCTTCATCGCCGCCGAGCTCCCGGAGTCCTCGACGGAGTACTCGGCGTACGCCGGCTACGACAACGCGACCGCCTTCGCCACCCACGTGCGCGCGTACAACAAGTGGTGGGCGGACAACATCCCGTTCTTCGACTCGCCCGAGCCGGCGCTGACGAAGAACTACTTCTACCGCTGGTGGCTCATGCGGTTCAACAACCTCGACGCGAACATGCCCGGGCAGACGTACCAGTTCCCGACCTCCGTCGAGGGCGCGCTCGGCTACAACAACGCCATCGCGCTGACCCAGCCCATGCACATCGACGACCTGAAGTACCTGCGCACGCCGCTGTACGCGTACGGCGACTGGCTCTCCGTCGGGCAGGTGTCGAAGAACGGCCGGTTCGTCGACAACCCCGGCGACCCGGAGAACTGGTCGAACAGCTACACCCAGTACATCGCCGAGGCGGCCTGGCGCAGCTACCAGATCCACGGCGGCCAGCCGGCGCTCGCGGCCAACCTCGCGAAGTACGCCGAGGGCGACGTCAAGGGCCAGCTCGCGACGTACGACAGCAACAACAACAAGCTCATCGAGTACGACTGGGGCGCCCTCACCGGCAACGACGCCGACGCGGTGTCGTTCCACTGGCGGGCCGGCAAGATGGACCGCGGCGAGGCGGCCTACCAGTACAGCGGGGCCCGGGCGGCGGCCCAGGCGTACGCGGCGGTGGGCAACACGGCCAAGGCGAACGAGATGAACGCGCTCGCCGACCAGATCGGCAACGCGATCGTCAGCGTGCTGTGGAACCCCAGCCACAACCTGTTCGAGAACCGGATGGCCTCCGACGGGGCGTTCAACCCCTGGAAAGAGATCAACATCTACTACCCGTTCGCGGTGGGCGCCATCCCGAACACCACGCAGTACAAGCAGGCGCTGCGGCTGTTCGACGACCCGGCGCAGTACCCGATCTTCCCCTTCTACACCGCCAACCAGGCGGACAAGGCGGCCTCGGGCACCGGCAGCAACAACTTCTCGACCATCAACTCCACGGTGCAGTTCCGGCTGCTGAGCTCGGCCCTGCGCAACTACCCGACCACGTACCTCACCAACGACTGGTACAAGAAGCTGCTGTACTGGAACGCCTGGGCGCAGTACGTCAACGGCAACGTCGCCTACCCCGACGCCAACGAGTTCTGGGCGAACTGGAACGGCTCGTCGATCACGTACCGCTCGTGGATCCACCACAACATCCTGGGCAGCAGCAACTGGACCGTCATCGAGGACGTCGCCGGGCTGCGGCCGCGCAACGACGCCAAGGTCGAGCTGTCCCCGATCAACATCGGGTGGGACCACTTCACCGTCAACAACCTGCGGTACCGCAACGCCGACCTGACCATCGTGTGGGACGACCCGGCCGACGGCGTGACCCGCTACCCGGGCGTGCCCCAGGGGTACTCCATCTTCATCAACGGCACGCGGGTGGCCACCGTCAACTCGCTCGTGCCGTTCACCTGGGACCCCGCCACCGGCACGGTCACCACCACCGGCACGGTCGCCTACAGCCAGGCCTACGCCGGACTGCAGGCGCCCGCCCAGGTCGTGCAGACCGACAGCCGCGTCGTGGACATCATGGCCAAGGCCGGCGTGGACGACGCCACCAGCGCGCCGACCAACCTCGCCGCCGGGGCGACCGTCTCCGCGTCCTACACCGGCTCCGGCTCGTCCACCGGCGGCGCGGTCGACGGCTACCCGACCAACGAGCCCTTCTGGGGCGCCGGCGGGTCGCCGAACGCCCAGGACTGGTACGAGGTCAACTTCGGCCAGGCCCGCACGTTCAACGAGGTCCGGCTGTACTTCAAGGACAGCCGCCCGGCCTCGGCCACGTACCGGGCGCCGTCGTCGTACGACATCCAGTACTACAACGGCAGCACCTGGGTCAGCGTCGCCAGCCAGGCGAAGAACCCGAGCACCCCGAGGGGCAACTACAACCTCGTCACGTTCCCGGCGGTGAGCGCCCAGCGGGTCCGGGTGCTGGCCACCAACGCCTCCGGGGCCAAGACCGGGCTCACCGAGGTGAAGGTCTACAACCGCGGCGGCACCCAGCCGCCCCCGGTGACCAACCTCGCCCTGAGCGCGACCCCGGTCTGCTCCTTCACGTCCTCGTGGGAGAGCTGCGCCGCGATCAACAACGGTGACGAGCCGGCGAGCTCGAACATCGGCACCACGAACGACGGATCCCGCTGGGGCACCTGGCCGCAGACCGGCACCCAGACCGCCGAACTGCAGTGGTCGACGGCGCAGTCGGTCAACAAGGCGCAGGTGTACTTCTTCGACGACGAGGGCGGCATCGACATGCCCTCGGCGTGGAAGCTGCAGTACTGGAACGGCTCCGCCTACGTCGACGTGCCGGGCGCGAGCTCGTACACGCTGACGAAGAACGCGTACAACACCGTCACCTTCACCGGGGTCTCCACGACCCGGCTGCGGGTCTCGCTGACCGCGACGGGCACCGCCTCCCTGGGGCTGCTCGAGGTCAAGGCGCTGGGTTGATGAAGGTGCGGCGCTGATCATGCACACCGTGCGGAGACCACCGGCGATGCGGGACGTCGCCCACCTCGCCGGGGTCTCCCACCAGACCGTCTCGCGGGTGGTCAACGACCACCCCAACGTCCGGTCGGAGACGCGGGCCAGGGTGCTGGCCGCGATGCGGGCGCTGGACTACCAGCCCAACGTCGCGGCCCGGACCCTGGCCACCAACCGGAGCCAGACGGTCGGCCTCGTCACGTTCGACACCACCCTCTTCGGGCCCTCGTTCATGGTGCACGCCATCGAGCGAGCGGCCCGGGAGGCCGGCTACTTCGTCAGCATCGCCAGCGCCCGGGAGCCCGATGTGCCACAGGTCCGCGACGCCATCCGGCGCCTGCGCGAGCAGGCCGTCGAGGGCATCGTGACGCTCACGCCGGTCGCGGCGGCCTGGACGGCGCTGCGTCAGGAGCCGCTCGACGTGCCGATCGTCGGGCTCGGCATCGTCGGCGTCGACGGCGAGGAGGCCGACGTGCCGATGGTCGCGATCGACAACGCCGCCGGCGCGGCCCTGGCCACCCGGCACCTGCTGCAGCTGGGGCACCGCACGGTGCACCACGTCGCCGGCCCGGCCAACTGGCCGGAGGCCCGCGAGCGGCAGGCCGGGTGGCGGGCCGCGCTGGAGGACGCGGGGCGCCCGGCCCCCGCGCCGCTGGCCGGGGACTGGAGCGCGGCGGCCGGGTACGCCGCCGGGCTCACCCTCGCCCAGCGGCCCGAGGTGACCGCCGTGTTCTGCGCCAACGACCAGATGGCGATCGGGGTGCTGCGCGCCCTGCATGAGGCCGGTCGCCGGGTGCCCCGCGACGTCAGCGTCGTGGGCTTCGACGACGTGCCCGAGGCGCCCTACCTCCTGCCGCCGCTGACCACCGTGCGGCAGGACTTCGCCGAGCTGGGCCGCCACAGCCTGGCCCTGCTCGTCGACCAGATCTCGACAGGCTCCCGCGGCGGCGAGCAGTTCCGCTCGGCGCCGAGCCTGATCGTGCGCAGTTCCACCGCCACACCCCTTGCTTCTTGAGAACGCTCACAAACAATGAATGGCCTAGGGAAGGAATGATCGTGAAACGCTGGATGGGCAGCATCGTCGCTGCGACGTTAGTGCTCGGCGCCGCCGCGTGCGGCGAGGACAAGGCGGCCGACACCCCGGCCACTGCGGACAGTGGGGCAACGCTCACCCTCTGGACGCGCGCCGCCACCGAGACCCAGTCAAAGGCCTACGCGGCCGCGTACAACGCCACGCACAAGAACCAGGTCCAGGTCACCGCGTACCCGAACGAGGAGTACCCGGCCAAGCTCGCCTCCGCCGCGGGCGCCAAGGCCCTGCCGGACCTGTTCGCCTCGGATGTCGTCTTCGCGCCGCAGTACGCCTCCCAGGGCCTCTGGACCGACATCACCGACAAGTTCAACGCGCTGCCGTTCAAGGACAAGGTCGCCCCCGCGCACGTGCGCAACGGCACCTGGAACAAGAAGGTCTACGCGGTCCCGCACACCATCGACATGTCGGTGATGCTCTACAACAAGGACCTGTTCACCAAGGCCGGCCTCGACCCGGAGAAGCCGCCGACGACCCTGCAGGAGTTCGCCGACGACGCCCGCGCCGTGGACAAGCTCGGCGGGGACATCAACGGCACCTACTTCGGCGGCAACTGCGGCGGCTGCAACGTGTTCACCATGTGGCCGTCGGTGTGGGCGGCGGGCGGTGACGTCATGAACGAGGACGGCACCACCAGCAGCATCAACGGCAAGGAGATGTCCGACGTCTTCGCGCTGTACCGCAAGCTCTACGAGGAGGGCGTGGCCGCCCCCGCGTCCAAGGACGAGGCCGGCCCGACCTGGCTCGGCGCCCTGCAGAGCGGCAAGATCGGCATCGCCCCCGGCCCGGCCGCGTGGCTCGGCCTGATCGAGGAGAAGGCCAGCTTCAAGCTCGGCGTGGCCCCGATCAGCGGCCTCAACGGCGGCGAGTCGACCTTCGTCGGCGGCGACGCGATCGGCATCGGCGCCACCACCAAGCACGCCACCGAGGCGTGGGACTTCCTGTCCTGGACCCTCGGCGACGAGGCCCAGGTCGAGGTCATCGCCAAGGGCAAGGGCGTGCCGGTGCGCACCGACCTGGCGGAGAACAAGTACTCCTCCGCCGACCCCCGCGTCGTGAAGATCAACAGCCTGATGGGCAAGGGCAAGACCCCCTACGCCAAGAACTTCAACGCCACCTACAACGACCCCCAGAGCCCGTGGGTGACCGCCTTCCGCGGCGCGCTGTACGGCGACGCGAAGAAGTCCCTCGACGACGGCGCCACCGCGCTGACGGCCTCGCTGAAGAAATAAGAGACACGATGACCCTGCTCCTCGACGAGCGGCCGGCGGTCACCCCGCCGGCCGCCCGGCCCCGCCGGCGCGCCCGCCGCTGGGTGGGCGCGCTCTACGCCGCACCCACCGCGTTCATGGTCGGCCTGTTCTTCCTCGTCCCGCTGGGCCTGGTCGCGTACATGTCGCTGCACCACTGGCCGCTGCTCGGCGCACCGGAGATCAACGCACCGGAGAACTACGCCGGCATGGCCGACGACGAGCTGCTCGCCACCGCGGCCTGGTTCACGCTCAAGTACACCGTCGTGGTCACGGTCCTGCTCTTCGCGCTGTCCTTCGGGCTGGCACTGCTCGTGCAACACCCCGGCCGCGGCATCGGCCTGCTGCGCACCGCGTACTTCATCCCCGCCGCGGTCGGCTTCGCCAGCGCCTCGCTGCTGTTCCTGGGCATGCTCAGCGACGAGATCGGCCCGGTCAACGACATCCTGCGCTCGCTGGGGATCGTCGACGGCTACGTGTCGTTCACCAGCGGCAGCCCCAACACCGCCCTGGGCTCCGCGGTCGGGCTCGTGCTGTGGCGCTTCGCCGGCTTCAACATGCTCATCCTGCTCACCGGGCTGCAGTCGATCCCGGTCGAGGTGTACGAGGCCGCCCGCCTCGACGGCGCCGGCCGCTGGCAGACGTTCCGCCGGATCACCGTGCCGCTGATGCGCCCCACCCTCGCGCTCGTGCTGACCATGATGGTCACCGGCTCGCTGCTCGCCTTCGACCAGTTCTGGATCCTCACCCGCGGTGGCCCCGACAACAGCACCACCTCGCTGGTGATGGTCATCTACCGCAAGGCGTTCATCGAGCTCGACCTCGGCTCGGCCGCGGCGATCTCGGTCGCGCTCCTCTTCGTCCTCATCGTGTTCAACGTGGTGCAGCTCGGCATGCTGCGCAGAAGGGGCTGACATGCGACGGCTCACCGGCGCCGCCCTGGCGATCCTGTTCCTGTTCCCGCTCGCCTGGAGCGCGTTCGCCTCCGTGCGCACCAAGAGCGGGTTCGGGCTGGAGAACTACGCGCGGCTGTTCACCTCCGACAACGGCATCCATGCCGAGCACGTGTTCAACTCCATCGCGGTCAGCCTGCTCACCGTCGGCGGGACACTGCTCGTGAGCACCCTCGGCGGCTACGCCTTCGGCCGCTTCGAGTTCCCGGGCAAGAACGCGTTGTTCCTGCTCACGCTCGCGATCCTCATGGTGCCCTACGCGACCATTCTCATCGCGCTGTACGTCCTGCTGGGCTGGATCGGCCTGCAGGACTCGATCATCGGGCTCAGCCTGGTACTCATCATGTTCCAGCTGCCGTTCTCGGTGTTCATGATGCGCAACTCGTTCGAGGCGGTGCCCAAGGAGCTCGAGGAGGCCGCGCTGCTCGACGGCTGCGGCAGCTTCCGCGCCCTGACCCGCATCATGCTGCCCGCGGTGCAGCCGGGCCTCATCACCGTCGGGCTCTTCGCCTTTCTCACCTCGTGGAGCGAGTTCTTCGCCCCACTGATCCTGCTCAATTCGACCGACAAGTTCACCATGATGCTCGCCGTGGTGAACATGCGCACCGCCACGTTCGGAGCCATCGACTACGCCGCGTTGGAGGCCGGCGTCACGTTCATGGCGGTGCCTTGTCTGGTGCTGTTCCTCATCCTGCAGCGCAGCTACGTCCGCGGCTTCATGTCGGGGGCGCTGCGCGGCTGACCTGGTCTTGGAGGAGCTATGCCCACCCGCCGCACCATCCTCGCGGCCTCGGCCGGTGCGACCGCCATCGCACTGGTGAAGCCTGGCATCGCCCAGGCGGCGTCCAGGCCGGACACCGGAGTCTCGGCCTACGCCTTCCCACTGTCCGCGGTCCAACTGCTGTCCAGCCCGTTCACCGCCAACACCGCACGCACGCAGTCCTACCTGCTGTTCCTCGACAACGACCGGATGCTGCACACGTTCCGGCTCAACGTCGGGCTCAGCTCCAGCGCCACCGCCTGTGGCGGCTGGGAGTCCCCGACCACCGAGCTGCGCGGGCACTCGACCGGCCACCTGCTCAGCGCCCTGGCCCAGGCGTACGCCAGCTCGGGCAACACCGCGTTCAAGACCAAGGGCGACGCGCTCGTGACCGTGCTCGCCCAGTGCCAGGCCCGCGCCGCCACGGCGGGCTTCAACACCGGCTACCTCAGCGCGTTCCCGGAGAGCTTCATCGACCGGGTCGAGGCGCGGCAGTCCGTCTGGGCGCCGTACTACACCCTGCACAAGATCATGGCCGGGCTGCTCGACATGCACCTGCTCGCGGGCAACACGCAGGCGCTCACCGTGCTGACCGGCATGGCCTCCTGGGTCAAGTTCCGCAACGACCGGCTGACGCAGACCCAGCGCCAGAACATGCTCGACACCGAGTTCGGCGGCATGAACGAGGTGCTCACCAACCTGTACCAGCTCACCGGCGACGCCAACCACCTCGCCGCCGCCCAGCAGTTCGACCACGCCGAGATCTTCGACCCGCTGGCGAGCAACACCGACGCGCTGAACAACTACCACGCCAACACCCAGATCCCGAAGATCATCGGGGCGATCCGCGAGTACCACGCCACCGGCACGACCCGCTACCGCGACATCGCCGTGAACTTCTGGGACATCGTCACCCGGCACCACACGTACGCGATCGGCGGCAACTCCAACGGCGAGTACTTCAAGGCCCCCGACCGCATCGCCAGCGAGCTGTCGGACACGACCGCGGAGTGCTGCAACACCTACAACATGCTCAAGCTCAGCCGCCAGCTGTTCCTCACCAACCCCGCCCGCGCCGACTACATGGACTTCTACGAGAAGGCGCTCTACAACCACACGCTCGCCTCCCAGGACCCGAACTCCGCGCACGGGTTCCAGTGCTACTACGTGCCCCTGCGGGCGGGCGGCATCAAGACGTACAGCAACGACTACAACAGCTTCGTGTGCTGCCACGGCACCGGGATGGAGAGCAACACCAAGTACGGCGACTCCATCTACTTCCACGACGGCGGCAGCACGCTGTACGTCAACCTGTTCATCCCGTCCGTGCTGACCTGGTCCGCCCGCGGCGTCACCATCCGCCAGGACACCACGTTCCCGGACGCGGGCGCCACCAAGCTCACCGTGACCGGCGCGGGAACGTTCACGGTCAAGGTGCGCATCCCGGCCTGGGCCACCGGCGCCGCGATCACGGTGAACGGCACGGCCCAGGCCGCGCCGCAGCCCGGCACCTACGCCACCATCAGCCGCACCTGGGCCTCCGGCGACGTCGTGAACGTGACGCTGCCGATGGCCCTGGCCCGCGAGTCCGCCAACGACAACAGCACCGTGCAGGCCGTGAAGGTCGGCCCGATCGTGCTCGGCGGGCTGTTCGGCACCAGCAACCTCTCCGCCCTGCCCGTGCTCGACCCCGCGACGCTCACGGCGACGAGCACGCCGCTGCAGTACACCGCGAACGGCGTGACCCTCCAGCCCTTCTACAAGGTGCACGGCCAGCGGTACTCGGTCTACTGGTCCGTCACCGGCGGCCAGACCCTGCCCGCGTTCGTCGCGCACTACCCCTTCGACAACAGCGCCGCCGACGCCACCGGCAACGGCAAAACGGCGACGCTGTCCGGCACCAGCTATGTCACCGGCCGCACCGGCTCCGCCGTGAGCCTCAACGGCACCAACGGATACGTGTCGCTGCCGGCCGGGATCCTCAACGGCGCCACCGCGTTCTCCATCGCGCTGTGGGTCCGCATCGACACCCTCGCCGCCTGGACCCGGGTCTTCGACTTCGGCACCGGCACCGGCGTCAACATGTTCCTCACCCCGCAGTCGGGCAGCGGCACCGCCCGATTCGCCATCACCACCGGCGGCTCCGGCGGCGAGCAGCGCATCGACGCCCCCGCGGCCCTGCCGGCCGGCGCCTGGACCCACGTCGCCGTGACCCGCAGCGGCAACCTCGGCATCCTCTACGTCAACGGCGCCGAGGTCGCCCGCAACACCGCCATGACCCTGAGCCCGTCGAGCCTGGGCAACACGACGCAGAACTGGCTCGGCCGCTCGCAGTACGCCGACCCGTACCTCAAGGGCGCCTTCGACAGTGTCCGGCTCTACAGCCGCGCCCTGTCGGCGTCGGAGGTCTCCGGCTTCTTCTCCGCCGGGAGCTGAGGCACTCGGACCACGGCCCCCGTCCTGCCGGGCGGGGGCCGTGCGCATCAGGAGGCGACGTCCACGACAACGCGGGCCGGGCTGTCCAGGAGCGTCACCCTGAAGCCCCGCGCGTACGCCGTCGTGATGTCCGCGGTCATGATGTCCGCGGTAGTGGTCGCGCCGTCCCGGCCGAAGGTGACCGATCGCAGCGCGGGCCGGCCGAACGTCGTCGCCGGCGGGACACCCGCGGCGCGCTCGGTGCCGGTGAAGCGGACCCGGATCGTCGGGCCGGAGCCGAGGTACGCCGCCTCGAGCGTCGGCCATCCGGTCCCGGCCAGGTCGAAGACGATCCGGTCGTAGCCGGGGTGGCCGCCCGCCCGCACGGCCCGCACGACGGTGCCGGAGGCGTCGCCGGTGTGGGAGAACGGCTCGGCGGTGAACGCCTGGGTGGGCTGGTGGGCCACGTCCACGGCGATGCGATCGGGCCCGTGCAGCACCAGCACCCGGAACCCGGTCCGGTCGCGCACGCCGAGGCCGAAGCTCGCGCGGCCCTCGAAGAAGCCGCCGGACTTGATCTGCCGCAGCGTGGGCAGGTTCACCTCGTACACGGTGCCGAGGTCGACCGCCGGCGTGCCCGCGTCGGTGAACACGACGAGCAGGGTCGCCGCGCCCGCGACGGGGATGGTGTTCCCGCGGCCCTGCTCGACCAGCGGGGCATACGCGACCCGCCAGCCGGGCGTGCCGCCGCTGAAGTCGAAGACGGTGCGGTCGTACTCGTCGTGCCGTCCGGTGCGGATGCCGGTCAGCACCGGGCGGCCGGAGCCGGACGGGTCGCCGGCGATGGGGGAGGTGCTCGTCGGGGCGGGCAGGTCCGCGGCCTGGGCGGCGACCGGCAGGGCCACCACCAGCCCGGCGCAGGCCGCCGCGGCGAGCAGTGATCGACGCATGGCGTGTGCTCCTTTCCCTCTCGGGGGATGTGGGTGCACACAAGACGCCGGATCATGCCGGCCGGTTGTCCTGCTTGTTCAGACGCGGCTTGTCCTGCTTGTTCAGACGCGGCGCAGGACGGCCACGACCTTGCCGAGGATCGTGGCGTCGTCGCCGGGGATGACCTGGTAGGCCGGGTTGCGCGGCACGAGCTCCACGTGCCCGTCGCGGTTGCGGTAGGCCTTCACGGTCGCCTCGCCGTCGAGCATCGCCGCGACGATGTCGCCGTTCTCGGCCACCTGCTGCTGGCGCACGACCACGATGTCGCCGTCGCAGATCGCCGCCTCGATCATCGAGTCGCCCTTGACGTTGAGGGCGAAGAGCGTGCCGTGCCCGACCAGCGTCGTCGGCAGCGTCAGCTCGTCGTCGGGCACCTGCTGCTCGGCCAGGATCGGCCCACCGGCGGCGATCGTGCCGACCAGCGGCACCGGCACGCCCGGGTCGGCCCCGCGCCCGGCGCCGTCGTAGGGCCCGCGGATGTCGACCGCCCGCGGCCCGTGCGCGTCGCGGCGGATGAGCCCGCTCTTCTCCATCGCCTTGAGGTGGTGGGCGACGGAGGACGGCGACCCGAGCCCGATCGCCGCGCCGATCTCCCGCACCGTCGGCGGATAGCCACGCTTCTCGATCGACTCGCGGATCACCGTCAGGATGCTCTGCTGGCGCGGGCTCGTCATGTCAGCACGATACCGTAGAGCTTCGATCAGATGTACGAAACGTAACCAAATTTGATCCGACAGTGGGACGATTTCGGCGCTGTTCGGCCCAGTACATCGACGCTCACGAGGCTTATGCTTGCCGCCATGCTCGACAGGCCCCTGGCGTCCCGGGACTCGTATCCGCACCGCGTCGCCCGCATCCACGGCCTGGTCGAGGCGGGCGACGACGACGGCCTCACCGGCGAGCTGGTCGAGCTCGCGGCGGTCAACGGCGACGTCTGGCGCTACGACGGCGCCGAGGTGCGCAAGGAGCTGCAGGTCCTGCCCGACGGCCGCCGCTCCGCGCTGATCCTGCGCCTGATCGAGCGCGCCCCGGCCCCGCCCGAGGCGCTGCTGCTGCAGTTGCTGGAGGGTATCCCGGCCGACGCGGTGTCCTGGCGGGCCGGCCGGTACCTCATCGACGCCGCCTCCACCCGGGTCGCCATCGCCCCCGAGACCCTCGCCGTGCTGGCCGCCGTCGCCGAGCGCGAGACCGGCGAGTGCCCGCCCGCGCTGCTCGCGGTCATGCGGCGCACCGCCCACGAGGGCGACAAGCACTGGCCGGCCTGGTACCGCGCCCCGATCCAGCCCTGGCTCGACCGCGCCGCCGGACGGCTCAACGTCGGCGAGCCGTGGGCCGAGGCCGCGAACGCCGCGACGCCCGGCCCGGCGCTGCTCGCCCACGCCCTCGCCGCGTCCGGCGCCAAGCCCGCGTCGCGCTGGACCCGGCAGGCCCGGGCGCTGCTGCCCGAGATCGGCGGCGACGAGACCCGCGCCCTGATCCGCGGCTGGTTCGCCCTCGTCCCGCACCCCCGCACCATCGCGCTGCGCCCGCTCGACGATCGTTGGGACCCGAACGAGATCCCGGACGCGTACAACGCGCGGGCCCTGCGCGGGCTGCTGTACCTGCTCGCCGTGACCCCGCCGCACGACGACGACACGGC
The DNA here is from genome assembly GCF_040300725.1 of Dactylosporangium sp. NPDC000244. Taxonomy (NCBI): domain Bacteria; kingdom Bacillati; phylum Actinomycetota; class Actinomycetes; order Micromonosporales; family Micromonosporaceae; genus Dactylosporangium; species Dactylosporangium sp. NPDC000244. The sequence continues at coordinate 11,271 of NZ_JBEPEH010000042.1, read as the reverse complement.
GGCCGTGGGCCGGCTGGTCCAGCACTGCGCGGAGAAGGTCCCCGGCCACGGCCCCCGCAGCCAGATGATCGCGCACGCGGGCATTCACGCGCTGGAGCGGTTCAGCACCGTGCCGGCCCTGCGCGAGCTGGCCCGCCTGCGCTCGATGGGCCAGCCCCTCGGCATCGCGTCGGCCCTGACCGCCGCGATCGCGCGCCGCGGGGTGGCCCTGAGCGTCGACCCCGCCCGCCTCTGACCCGGCCGTACTCACCCCCGGCCGGGAATGCCCGGGCGCACCGCGGCGTCGTACTCGGCATGAGTTCGCGGATCGTGTCCTGTGTCCGGTGCGGGCAGCGCAACCGCGTGCCCGCCGCGGCGAGCGGGAAGCCGGTGTGCGGCAAGTGCCGCGCGGCGGTGCCGTGGATCGTCGACGTCGGCGAGGCCGACTTCGGCGAGGTGGCCGAGCGCTCCTCGACCCCGGTCCTGGTGGACCTGTGGGCGCCGTGGTGCGGCCCGTGCCGGATGGTCGGCCCGGCCCTGGAGCAGGTCGCGGGCGAGCTGGCCGGCGCCGTCAAGCTCGTGAAGGTCAACATCGACGACGCGCCCGGCCTGCAGCGCCGCTTCGACGTGCGCGCGGTCCCGACGCTGCTGATCGTCAAGGACGGCGCGGTGATCGCGCGCCAGGCCGGAGCCGCCTCGCCGGCCGCCCTGCGCTCCTGGGTCGAGGGCGCCCTCCAGAAGAGCTAGCGCGCGGCGCGGGCGGCGACGTCGGCCATCGTCGCGCGGTAGGCCGCCGGCGCGAGCTCCCCGCGCAGCAGCCGCTCGATCGCCTCGGCCTCGAGGCGGTCCAGGGCGTCGGGGGAGCGCGGCTGCGGCAGCGGGCCGAACCGGGACGCGAGCCAGAGCGCGGCCCGCGGCTCGTAGGCGCCGCGGCGGCGGTCGCGGCGGATCAGCCGGGCGTGCGCGGCGATCAGCCCCGCGTACGCGAACGCGATGACCAGGGCCACGATCAGTGGTGCGGGCACCGGACGAGTCTCCCACGCGTAGTCTGGCCGCCGTGGCCGACATCCGGGTGTACCGCGCCGAGCCCGCCGACCTCCCGGCGATCCTCCCGCTCGTGGCGGAGTTCTGCGCCGAGGACGGGCACGACTTCGACGAGGCGCGGGTCACCCGCGCGCTCGTGCCGCTGCTGCGCGGCGACGAGCACGGCCAGGTGTGGCTGGCCGCAGAGGCGGCCGGGTACGCCGTCGTCACGTGGGGGTGGAGCCTCGAGTCGGGCGGCCGCGAGGCGCTGCTCGACGAGATCTACGTGCGCGAGCGCGGCAACGGCACCGGGGCGCACCTGCTGCGGCGGGTGGTCGCGGCCGCGGCCGAGGCGGGCGCCGCGGTCATGTTCCTGGAGACGGAGGCGCACAACGAGCGCGTCCGCGGCTTCTACGCGCGGCACGGGTTCGCGGCCGAGGACTCCGTGTGGATGAGCCGGGTGCTGCGCTGACCGGCGGGTAACCGTACAGTGTCACGTGCGGGAGCGTCCAGGGCACGGCACCGCACTGGACGCTCCCCCTAGTCATGCAGCCGATCCAACTCCGCCGACCACGCCACGATCTCCGCCGCTGCCACAGCGAACATCATCCATGCACAGTCAACCCGACTGCCGTTGCAGTACTAGCCGCGGGCCTTGACCAGGCCGGACTCGTAGGCGTAGACGACCGCCTGTACGCGGTCGCGGAGGTTGAGTTTCATCAGGACCCGGGCCACGTGGGTCTTGACCGTTGCCTCGCCGACGGCGAGGGCGGCGGCGATCTCGGCGTTGGACTGGCCGCGGGCCATCAGGCGCAGCACGTCCGTCTCGCGCGGGGTCAGGGCGGCCAGCTCCGGGGGCGGCTGCGGGCCGGGCGCGCCGGCGAAGGCAGAGATGACGCGCGTGGTCACGGCCGGGTCGAGCAGCGCCTCGCCGGCCGCCACCACGCGGATCGCGGTGATGAGGTGCTCCGGGGAGGAGACCTTGAGCAGGAAGCCGCTCGCGCCGGCGCGCAGCGCGTTGTAGAGGTTCTCGTCGGTGTCGAACGTCGTGAGCACGATGATCCGCGGCGCGCCCGGGGCGGCGAGCAGGGTGCGGGTCGCCTCCAGGCCGTCCTGGCGGGGCATGGCGATGTCCATGAGCACCACCTCGGGGCGCAGCCGGCGGGCGAGGGCGACCGCCTCCACGCCGTCGCTCGCCTCGCCCACGACCGTCATGTCCGGCTCGGTCTCGATGACCATGCGCAGCCCGGCCCGGACCATGCGCTGGTCGTCGGCGATCACCACACGCACGCCGCTGCGCTCCGGACCGCTCACGCCGTCCCCTCCGCTTCGCTCCGGCGACGACGAACATCCTGAGCCCACCGGTGAGCGGCCCCTCCGCTGCGCTCCGGACCGCTCACGCCGTCCCCTCCGCTTCGCTCCGGCGACGACGAACATCCTGAGCCCACCGGTGAGCGGCCCCTCCGCTGCGCT
>NZ_JBEPEH010000042.1:0-8697 GCF_040300725.1 Dactylosporangium sp. NPDC000244 | reverse complement strand
TCCGGACCGCTCACGCCGGCACCGCCGCCTGGACCGGCAGCCGCGCGTGGACCGCGAACCCGCCGCCGGGGCGCGGGCCGGCGGTGAGCTCGCCGCCGAACAGCGCCGCCCGCTCCCGCATCCCGATCAGGCCCTGGCCGCCGCCGCCCGCGACCGGCGCCGGCGCTCCGCCGCCCTTGTCGGTGACGGACAGGTGGACGCCGTCGCCGGCATACCGGACCTCGACCGTCACCCGGGTGGGCCCGGCGTGCTTCAAGACGTTGGTCAATGCCTCCTGGATGATTCGGTACGCCGACAGGTCGGCCGCCGGCAGCAGCGGGACGGCCTCGCCCTCCCGCCGCAGCGTCACCGTCAGCCCGGCCTCGCGGACCTGCGCGACCAGCTCGTCGAGGCGGTCGAGCCCGACCGGCGCGGCGGTGGCCCCGCCGTCGTCGCCGCGCAGCAGCCCCAGGGTGCGGCGCAGCTCGCCGACGGCGTCCCGGCCGGACGATTCGATGCTGCGCAGCAGCTCGTCGTCGACGTCGAGGCCCGCGTCGAGCCGCCGCCGCACGACGCCCGCCTGGATCACCATCACGGTGACGCTGTGCGCGACCATGTCGTGCAGCTCCCGGGCGATGCGCACCCGCTCCTCCATGACCGCCTCGCGGACCCGTTGCTCGCGGATCGCCGCCCGGGCCGCCGCCGCGTCGGCGTTCTGGCGCTGCTGGTAGGCGAACGCGACGCCGAGCGCCCAGGGCCCCCACGGGAAGAACAGCGCCGCCATCGGGTCGGACGGGTCGACGTGCCAGAATGACAGCGAGGTCGCCACCATCAGCGCCAGCCCGGCGTACCCGCGCCAGCCGCTGCGCCCGACCGGCACGTGCCGGCCGGCCGTGTACGCGGCGATGATCATCGCGGCGAGCTGCCAGAGCCGGTAGTCGATGACGACCACGTTGACGAGCACGCAGCTGGCGGCCAGCGCGACGAGCGGGACGCTGCGCCGCAGCGCGACGAGCACCGCCGCGGCGGCGAGGACGTAGGGCCACCAGGAGCCGGGCGGGTGTACCACGGCCTCCTCGACGAGCCCGAACGCCACGAACCCGCCAGTCACCCCGAGATCGACCCGCCACCTGCTGCGCACCTCCTGACGGTACGGGCCGCTCCCCCGGTTCCTCACCCGTCCGCCGGATGACCGGCCGTCCGCCGTGCGGGGGACCCCGGTTCGCCCGCGTTGCGGGTTCGCGCCGCGCCCCGCGTTCGTAGCGTTCGCGGCTCCGACTACTTCGCATTGAAGGGAGCCCGCGATGCGGCTCTTCTTGATACTGGCGCCGATCGTGCTGGGCGTGGCGACCGCGGTCGACCCGGCGCTCGGCACCCCAGACGGGTCCTTGGGCGTCTACCGGGCGCACCCGGCGGCCACGGAGGCTCATGCGGTACTGCTGCACTGGGCGTGGATCCTGTTCGTCCCCGGGTTCCTCGCGCTGCTCGGCCCGATCCGCCGCCGCGGCGTCGTCCTCGCCCGCGTGGCCTGGGTCGCGACGGTCTTCGGCCTGGTCACGTTCTCCGCGCTGATGGCGTTCGACATGTTTCTGCTGGCGTTGGAGCAGACGCTGCCGGACAACGGCACGGTCGCCCGGGTGAACGAGACGTTCGAGTCCCTCGGCGGCTGGGCGACGTTTGGCTGGCAGGTGCCGGGCCTCGTCGGCTGGGCCCTCGCGCTGGTCCTCGTGCCGATCGCGGCGGCCCGCGCGCGGATCATCTCGTGGTGGGTGGCGGGGGCGGCCCTGGCGGGCGCGGCGGGGTACTTCCTGTTCGCGATCACCCCGCTGCCCTGGTGCGTGGCCGGCCCGCTGGTGATGACGGTGGCGTACGCGCTCGCGGCCCGCTCCCTCGGCCGCCACGTCCCCGACCCCGACGAGCCGGACACCTTCGGCGCGTTCCGCTTCTCGGTCGGCCGCGTGTGCCTGATCCTGGCCCCGGTGGCGTTCGCGGCGGGCCTGGCCACGGTGCCCGGCTTCACGCCCGACCCGGCCCAGTTCACCGAGCACCCGGTGCAGTCGCAGGCCAGCGCGTTCCTGCTGCACCTGGGCTGGCTGCTGTTCATCCCGGCGGTCCTGACGATCATGCAGACGGGCGGCCGCTTCGCCCGCGTCGCGGGCCTGGTCACGGTGCTGGCGCTGGCCAACTTCAGCGGCCTGATGGTGGGCGACTACACCGACCTGGCGGCGCGCATGGTCCTCACCCCGGAGCAGGCGACGCAGGTGAGCGACGCGATGGGCGGTTACGCCCTGTTCGCGGTCAGCTGGGTGCTGTTCGGCATGTTCGGCACGCTGCTCGGCCTGATCGTGACCGCGTCGGCGACCACGGCCGACGGCCGCTCCCGCTGGTGGGTCCCGGTCCTGGTCGGCGCGGGCATCCTGGCCTTCCTGGCGCTGGGCGTCGGCCCGCTGAGCCTGCTGAGCCCGCTGCTGCTCCTGGCCGGCTTCGGCCTCCTGACCCGCTCCCTGCGCTATCCCGCCCCGGCCCTGCACGCGACCCCGGCGGCCCCGGCCCCGGCAACCCCCTGACCGCACCTCCGGCCGGCGCCCGCCAGGGCCGCCGGCCGGAGCGGTCCGGACCGGGCCCGGCGAACGCGCCGGACCGCCGCACCCCCCGCCTCAGCTCGGCGCAGCACCGATCCGCTGCTGCCGGAGCTCAGGCACGTGCCGCGCGATCGTCTCATCGTCTCGGTCAACGCCGGCTCGCAGATCGCGACGAGACCGCGCTCGACCAGGCCTGCTCAGCCCAGCGTATCGAGCCGCCGGGCGCCGGTCGCGGACAGCGAGAAGGGCGGCGCGGGAGTCCCGAACGGGGCCTCCGCATCTGGGCATGGTCACACTGGCGCCGCCGACGCCAACACCAAGCCCGACTCAGCCACTACCGACGACGCGGACCCACTCACCTAACTGCCGTTGCAGTACTGGCCGACCTTCGGGGTGAGGCGCCGGAGGATCTCGGTCAGCACCGCGGGGCTGGTCGCGAAGTTCAGGCGCACGCAGTCGCCGGTCTCCACGTCGGTCCCCTCGGAGAACTCCGCCCCCTCGCTGAGCCGCACCAGAGCGGTCCGCTCCAGCCGGGCCGCCGGCTCGGGCTCCCGCAGGCCGCCGAGCCAGGCGAGGTAGGTGCCCTCCGGCTCGCGGTACCGCAGCGGCATCCCGGACGCCCAGGCGCCGATCGTGGCCCGGTTCGCGGTGAGCGTGGCCCGCAGCCCCTCCAGCCAGCCGGCGCCGTCGCGCCACGCGGCCACCGTCGCGAGGCGGCCGAGCGTGCTCGGGGTGCCGAAGATGTCCGGCGGCATCGCGTCCAGCTTCGCGCGCAGGTCCGCCGGCCCCACGTGCGCGACCGCGCAGCGCAGTCCGGCGAGGTTGAAGGCCTTCGTCGCCGAGGTGGCGGTGATGGTACGGCGAGCCGCCCGCGAACCCAGCGACGCGAACGGGATGTGCCGGTGCGGGGCGTACACCAGGTCGGCGTGGATCTCGTCCGCCAGCACCGGCAGGTCGTACCGCTCGGCCAGCTCCAGCAGCGCCTCCAGCTCCGCGCGCCGGAACACCCGCCCGCTCGGGTTCTGCGGGTTGACGAGCACCAGGAGCCGTACACCGTCCATCGGGGACCGTCCGATGGGGACGATCCGCCGCCCGCTGCGCCGGATCGCGGCCAGGAACGGGGGATAGGCCGGCACGTGGATCGCCACCCCGTCGCCGGGCCGCGTGGTCTGCTCGATCACGACCTGCAGGATCTGCAGCACGTCGGTGAAGACGCGGGTGTGCCCGGCGCTGGGCTCCCACCCGTGCCGCTCGGCCATCCACGCCTCGAACGCGGCCGGCACCGGGTCGCCGCCGGGCCAGTGCGGATACCCGAAGTCCTCGCGGTCCACGGCGTCGAGCAGGGCGTGCCGGACGGCCGGCGCCACGCCGAGATCCATGTCCGCGACCCAGGCGCCGATCGTGTCCGGCCCGACCGCGCCCCACTTGACCCCGGTGCCGCGCCGGATGCCCTCCTTGGGCCGCAGCAGGTCGCGCAGGATCTCCATCTGCCCGTGGTGCTGCGCCAGCTCCTCGTACACGTGCAGCAGCGCCGCCCCCTGCGTCGCGATCCCGGCGGGCCCGAGAAAGCCCGGGTTCGGCGCCGTGCGCAACGGCCCCGCGAAGTCGGCGCCGCGCACGTCGGCCGCGAGCTGTTCCCGGGCCTGCCGGACCCGTTCGAGCAGCGGCGCGACCGGCCCCGAGCTGGTGAACTCGGCCTCGCGGTCCCGCTCGACGACCCGCCCGGCGACGAGCCCGCCGGCCCAGTAGCCGACCACGCCGAGGCAGTGCGTCAGCAGCGCGTACGGCGAGCTGGCCCCCTGCACGGGCGGCCGCACGTTGGCCAGCTCGTCCCCTAGCCCCGCCACGATCCCGCCCATGCCGTCGAGCGCCCGCCCGGTCGCGCCCAGATACTCCTCGACGGTGATCACGGGCCGCCCCCTTCTCCTGCGTCACCGCCTGAGCCGGTGACGGGGGAAGCTTGCGCCGCCCCGTCATCACCTGTCAAGGTGGTGACGTGAGCTTTGTGTTCGTGAGCGGCGACCTGGCGCTGGACTTCGCCGCGACCCGCAAGTGGCGCCGCCGCCCCGACCCCGACGAGCTGCTGCCGACCGGCGCCGACCTGGCTCGCTGGTCCGTCGAGGCGGGCGTGCTGACCCGGCCGCCGCGCGTCGGCCCCGAGGACCTGCGCGACCTGCTCACCCTGCGCGAGTCCGTCTACCGGCTGCTGCACCCGGACGCAGCCCCGCCCCGCCCGTCCGACGTGCGCGTGCTGAACCGGGCCGCGGCCCACCCCGGCCCCCGCCCGTCCCTGACCCCCGACGGCGTGCGCCGCACCGGCGACGCGCCAGCCCTGGCCGCCGCGATCGCGGGCGCGGCCCTGACCCTGCTGGAGTCCCGCCCGCCGATCCGCGAGTGCGCGGGCGAGGACTGCACCCGCCTGTTCGTGGACCGCTCGCGCGCGGGCAACCGCACCTGGTGCGGCATGGAGGAGTGCGGCAACCGCGTGAAGGCCGCGTCGTACCGCGCCCGCCGCGCCGCGAGCGCCTAGAGTCACGGCGTGACCGACGACCTCCTCGACCGCGCCGACCGCCTGGCCGAAGCGGGCCGGGTCGACGAGGCCATCGCCGCCTACCGTGCCGCCATCGCCGCCGGTCACCCCGACGGCTGGCGCGATCTCGCCCGCCTGTGCGAGCGCCACGGCCGCCACGACGAGGCGCTCGAGGCCTGGCGGGGCGGGATCGATGCCGGCTGGTGGAACGCCCGGGCGGGCCTGGCCGTCCTGCTCGGCAAGCTCGGCCGGGTCGACGAGGCCATCGCCATGCACCGGGCGGCGATCGCCGACGGCGAGACTTCGGCGCTCAACGACTTCGCCCACCTGCTCGCCGGGCAGGGCCGCGTCGACGAGGCCGTCGCGGAGCTCCGCGCGGTGCTCGGCGAGCGGGCGGCGTCGTACTGGCCCCTAGGCGAGCTGCTGGAGGAGCACGGCCGCCCCGGCGAGGCCCTCGAGGTCTATCAGGCGTCCGTGGCAGCCGGCGAAACCCACGTCCGTGCCCGGCTGGCGCGGCTGCTGCTCGATCAGGGCCGCGCGGACGAGGCGATCCACGTGACCCGGACCGCGATCGCCGATGGCGAGCTGCGCGCCTACGAGGCGCTGGGCCACATCCTCGCCAGGACGAACCGCCAGGCCGAAGCGGACGCCGAGGCCACCCGCCTGGCCGACGCGGGCAACTGGCTCGCGTGCGCCAGGCTGATCGCCGGCCTCAAGCGGGGCGACGCCGCCGAACACTAGCCGGGGAGCTCCACGCCGCTCAGCCGGGCGCACGCGGCGAGCAGCCCGTCCTGGTAGCGCTCGTCCCGCGCGGCCGCGTTGGGCTTGAGGTCCTGGCGGCGCTTGAAGTATCGCCCGGTGACGAGCGCGTCGCCGTCCCCGGTGGCCAGCCACACCTGCGTCTCGGCGCCCTCGGGCAGGTCGTCGGTCGCGTTGGGGCCGCCGAGCTTCGTGCGGATCCAGCCGGGGTCGACGGCGTTGGAGTAGACCTCGGGCCACCGCCGGGCGACCGCGAACGCGAGGGCCACGTCGTGCAGCTTGGAGTCGCTGTACGCCTGCATCCCGTGCCACGGCTTGCGCTCGTACTGCAGGTCCTCGAGGTCGGCCACGCCGACGGACTCGAGGCCGCTGGTGAGGTACACGATGCGCTGGGGACGGGGCATGAGCGCGGTGAGCACGTAGGGCGCGAGCACGTTGACCTGGAAGATGCGCTCGATCCCGTCGCCGGTCTCGCGGCGCTCGTCCTGCCCGCCGATCCCGGCGTTGTGGATCACCACGTCGAACGCGCCGGCCGTCCGGCCCATCGCGCGGGTCTGCTCCAGGTCGGCGAGGTCGCCGACGAGCACCTCAGGCGAACCGTCGAGCGCCGCGGCGCGTTGCTCGCTGCGGGCGTGGAAGACGACGTCGTGCCCGAGCTCTTGCAGGGTGCGGGCCGTCTGCAGCCCGATGCCGTCCGTCGACCCGGTGACCAGAATTCTCATCAGGTCGACATCGTAGCGGGCGGAAGGACGCGCATGCCCCGGGCCACGAGCTCGCCGTGCCGCGTGTCGAGCCACGGCAGCTCCGCCTTCGCCACGTGCGCGGCCGCGTCGAGGCGCCCGACGCCGCGCAGCGCCCGGTACACGGCCCCGGCGACGATCGGCGCCGCCTCGTCCGGGAGCTCGGCCTCGTGCGCGACCACGACGTCGGCGCAGGGCCGCAGTGCCGCGGCGGCGGCCAGGCTCCGGCAGGCGTTGAGCATGATGCCGTGCAGGCGGTGCCCTCGCGGCGCGTGTTCGTAGGCCAGCAGCACCGCGGCGAGGTCCGCCGCGTGGATGACCCGGGCCGGGCGGCGGGCGGCGGCCCCGGGCGCGGCATCGTCGTGGAACGTGAGCATGGCACCGCTGCCGTGGCAGGCCAGATGCAGCACGTCCGTGGCCTCGCCGAGCATGCCGCGGATGTCGTCGACGCCGGCGTACGGCCGGTAGTCCACCTCGATCGCGGGGCGCACGGCGGCGGCGACGGCGTGGTACTCGGCCTGCGGGTCGAGGCCGCCGACGGGATCGCCGCCGGCCCCGATGGTCGGGCTGGCGCCGAGCAGGAGGATGCGGCGGACCCAGGGTTGCGTCGGCTCCGGCCGGGAGCCCTCGAGCCGGCCCTGCAGGGCGTGCAGCGCGACGTTGCCCGGCCGCTCGCGCCGCGCCCGGAGCAGCAGGCGCCGGTAGCCCTCGGGCACCAGTCCGCTGTCGAGGCTCGTGAAGACGCCGTCCCACCATGCAAGGGCGGACGTCGCGGGCGGCCAGCCGGGCAGCATCGCGGCGGGAAACCCGATCACCGACAGCAACCGGCGGGACGAGCCGAGGTCGGTGAACGCGGCGGCGATGAGCTCCAGCAGCTCGGCCCGGCTCTCGGGAGTCAGCGGGAGATCGGCCTGGGGCGTGTCGTCGCGCATCGCGGTCACCCTAGTCGGGCTCGGTTGCCGGAACGGTTCAGGCATTCGGTCACAACCGGGTTCAGGAGGGCCGAGAAGACCATCGGTATTGAGGATACGACGCAGTGCAACGGCCGTGATACACAAACGCACATGGATGACGTCGGCGAATTCGACGCCGCGATGCACGCCGCCATGGACCCTCAGCGGGAGCCGGTCGGCGCGGACGTCGTCGAGCGATTCATCCAGGAGACCTCGTGGTGGCACCCACATACCTGCACCACCTGCGGACACACGTTCCGTGTCGGCGACCGGGTGCGCTTCGAGCGTGCGACGGGCCGGGTCCGGCATCTCGACCCGGTCCTGGGCTGCTGGACCGGATCGGAGGGCCGTCCCGCGCCGCCGTCGGCGACCGATGTCGATGATCTCAAGGCGTTCCTCGACGGGATCGACGACACCTGGCGGGTCGCGGGCAACATGCCGGTCATCGCCGCCGACGAGGACGCGGCCCTGCTCGAGCCGCCGCTGGGCGGCCTGGCCCGCCAGGTGTGCCTGCATTGCGCCCACTCGTTCCGGCCGGGCGAGCTCGTCGTCGTGTGCCCGTGCCACCCGCAGGCGCCCGAGTGCCACTACGCCGTGCACCGCGATCCCGGCCGCGGCCTGGTCTGCTGGGAGAAGTGGCGGCCCACCGGCGTGCTGGAGGTCTGCCCGGTCACGCAGCGGCGGCTGACGGCCCCGGCGCCGACGGGCTCCACGTGAGCGGCGACGAGGATCGCCATGCCCGGCATGGCCTCATTCCGGGCTGGGATCAGGCCCGCCTGCGCCGATCGACCGCCGTGCTGGCCGGCGTCGGCGCGCTCGGCAACGAGGTCGCCAAGAATCTCGCGCTGCTCGGCGTCGGCCGGCTGGTGCTGTGCGACCGGGACGTCGTCGCCGCGTCGAACCTCAGCCGGACGGTGCTGTTCGAGCCGGGCGACGTGGGCTCGGCGAAGGTCGATGTCGCCGCCCGGAGGCTGCGGCGGCTCGCTCCGGACGTCGAGGTCGAGGCGCGCAACGCAGAGCTGACCGCCGGGGTCGGCGTCGGCGAGCTCGAGCCGCGGCCGTGCCTTCAAGGTCGACGTGCTGCCCCTGCCGGTCCTGCCCGACCAGTCCGGCACCGTCTCCCTGCGCGGCGGCATGTCCACGTCCGAGCTGGT